>CACOQC010000003.1 GCA_902629215.1 uncultured Pelagibacteraceae bacterium
TTAATATTGTAAATTTCAAGATGAGGTATCTTTATCAATTCATAAATTGTATTTGCGTAAGCATTAGAAAATAAAAATAAACACAATAAAATTAACTTAAATAATTTCATAATTAGTATTATTGAAGATATTCCAAATTGTTAGAATGTGATAGACTTTTTACAATGAAAAAAAAAAGTAGTAAAGAACCTATTCAACCAGTAAGTGGAACTAAGGTACCTAGGTTTGCTGGACCATCCACTTTTGCAAGATTACCAGAATTAAGAGATGTAGAATATTGCGATGTAGCTATTGTTGGAATACCATTTGATGCTGGAACAAGTTATAGACCTGGAGCTAGATTTGGTCCTCAAAGTATAAGACAAGCTTCAAGACATTTAAGAACAAATTATCATCCAAGTTATGACGTAGAACCCTTTAAAGTTCAGCAAGTCGCTGATGCTGGAGATATTACATGTAATCCTTTTAATATTAACGAAGCTATCAAACAAATTGAAGATGGAGCAACTGATTTATTAAAAAAAACTGGAGGTATAATAAGTTTAGGTGGAGACCACACAATTGCGTTTCCTCTGCTAAAAGCAGTCAACAAAATTAATAAAGGTCCGGTTGCCTTAGTTCATTTTGATGCGCATTTAGATACATGGGATACATATTTTGGTGCACCATATACTCATGGAACTCCTTTTAGACGAGCCAGGGAAGAAAATTTATTTTTAGATGATGCCTCTATGCATGTAGGTATTAGAGGACCTTTGTATAGTCGGAATGATATTAAAAATGATGAAAGTTTTGGATTTAAGATAATTCATTGTGATGAGTTTCAAACAGAAGGCACAGATAAAATTGCCGAAAGAATTAGAAAAAGAGTTGGTGACAACCCCTTGTATTTATCAATTGATATAGATGTATTAGATCCAGCTTTTGCACCTGGAACAGGCACACCTGAGATTGCAGGAATGACCACAAGAGAAATGGTTAATGTGATAAGAGGTTTATCTGGAATGAATTTAATTTCAGCAGATGTGGTAGAAGTTTCACCAGCATATGATCATGCAGAGGTAACATCTTTGGCTGCTGCAACAATTGTTTATGAATTAACTAATTTGTTTGCAAAAAAATAAGGAAAGGTTAGGAGTCTGTTATGGAAAATAAAAAAAATTTTTATATTGATGGAAAATGGGTAACACCAAAAAGTAAAGAAGAAATTAAAGTAATTGATCCTGCAACTGAGGAAAACTGTGCGGTCATATCTCTAGGTAATAAAGATGATGTCAATGTTGCAGTGAGTGCTGCTAAAAAAGCTTATAGCTCATGGGCATTTTCATCTAAGGATGAGAGAATTAAATTATTAGAAAAGCTTTACGAAAATTATAAAAAAAGATGGGCTGATATTGCTGCTGCGATTACAACAGAAATGGGTGCCCCAAAAGATTTTGCAACAAAACTTCAAGCTGGAACGGGTGCTGCACATTTGAAATCTTTTATTAGATATTTAAAGAATTTCGAATTTGAAAAACCATTAGGTGATCATGCTCCGAACCAAAGACTTATTTATGAACCTAAAGGTGTTTGTGCATTAATTACACCTTGGAACTGGCCAATGAATCAGGTTTGTTTAAAAGTGATGCCTGCAATTGCATCCGGCTGTACTATGATTTTAAAACCTTCAGAACTAGCTCCTTTATCTTCAATGATTTTGGCAGAATTAATTGATGAAACAGGTTTTCCTCCAGGGGTATTTAATTTAGTTAATGGAGATGGAGCTACTACTGGTGACGCATTAACTAGTCATCCTGATATAAATATGATTTCATTTACTGGCTCGACACGAGCTGGCGCTCTTATCTCACAAAATGCAGCTAAAGATTTTAAAAGAGTAAGTTTAGAATTAGGTGGTAAAGGTGCTAATATCATATTTAAGGATGCTGATCCAGAAGCTATTGAACGAGGTGCATTGCGATGTTTCAGAAATTCAGGTCAATCTTGTAATGCTCCTACAAGGATGCTTGTGGAAAAAACAATGTATAATGAAGCAATAGAAAGACTAAAAAAATACACAGAAAATTTTGAAGTTGGTGATCCAAAAAAAGAGGGAGAACATATTGGTCCTGTCATTTCTGAGACACAATACAATAAGATTCAAACTTTAATTAAAAAAGGAATTGATGAAGGAGCTAAACTGGTAGCTGGAGGACCTGGCAAACCAAATGGATTAGAGAAAGGATATTTTGTTAAACCTACTGTATTTGCAGATGTAAATAATAATATGGAAATAGCTAGAACAGAAATTTTTGGTCCTGTATTGTCTGTTATGCCATTTGAAACTGAAGAGGAAGCTATTGCTATAGCTAATGACACTCCATATGGTTTAACAAATTATATTCAAACACAAGATAAAGAAAAAGTAAAAAGAGTTGCAAGAAAACTTAGATCAGGAATGGTAGATGTAAATGGAGCAGGGATTGCAGTTGATGCTCCTTTTGGTGGTTTTAAACATTCTGGCATTGGTAGAGAAGCAGGAGAACATGGTCTTGAGGAATTTCTAGAAGTTAAAGCTGTTGGTGGCTGGAGTTAATTTATAACTGATTTATTTTTAATTCCTTCTAAAAATTTTAAACATTTTTTTATTTCACTAAGCTCAATAAATTCATCTACTTTGTGAGCCTGCTCTATAGAACCAGGTCCACAAACCACTGTGCTAATCCCAACCTCTTGAAATAGGCCAGCTTCCGTTCCAAATGAAACAACTTCTCTGCTATTGTCACCTGTTAAACTCGAAACTAACTCACAAGCTTCTGAATTTTTAACACGATCAAAACCTACAACTTCACCAATAATTTTTTTTGTTATTTTTGAATTTGGAAAAACTTTTTTCATTTCGGGTAAAAGAATTTTACTTGCAAATTTGTCTATTTGTTCATTTAAAAATACACCATCTTCTTTCACTACAGGCCTAGTCTCCCAATCAACATGACACTTATCTGCAATTACATTGTGAGCTATTCCTCCAAAAATTCCACCTACTTGCAATGTAGAAAAAGGTGGATCAAAAATAGAGTCCTTAGGTGCTCTTTTTTTTAATTCTTCTCTAAGTTCAATCAATTTATTTGCATATCTAGAGGCAAACTCAACTGCACTTACACCTTTGTGTGGCATAGAACTGTGTCCAGCCAAACCTTCAAAGTATGTAGTATATTCGTAACAACCTTTGTGAGCATCTATAATTTTCATTTTAGTTGGCTCACCAACAATACAAATTCCGTCTTGAATTTTCCTTTTTTTAAGTTCCTCAATTAATATAGGAGCACCCAAACATGCAGTTTCTTCATCAAATGTAAAAGAGAAATGAATATCTCGATTTAGTTCATTTTTTGAAAAGATTGGTGCAAATGCTAAAGCACATGCAATAAATCCCTTCATATCACATGAACCTCTACCGTAGAGTTTGTCTCCCTTGATAGTTGCTTTGAAAGGATCTGTGTTCCAACTCTTTGAAACTGGCACAGTGTCAGTATGACCAGACAAAATAATTGGTTTTATTCCATTAGGTTTTTTTGCTTTAATTGTAGCAAAAAGATTTACTCTTTTTTTTTCGTCATCAAAAGTCTTAAAAGATGATGCACCTAATTTATTAAGATATTCTTCGCAGTAATTTATTAAATCACTATTATCATCCCCTGAAATCGTTTTAAAACCTATTAAATCAGATAAAATCTTTATCGAATTATCGTAAAGTTTGTCTAAATTAATTTCTGTACTCATGACTAATAATTAATATATTTACTCAGTTTATGAAAGAACAAATAACATTCGATATATTCGATAAAGTAGACATTAGAGTAGGGACTGTAATTTCTGTTAAAAAAAATGAGAAAGCAAGAAAACCCTCTTTAGTTGTTGAGGTAGATTTTGGTAATGAAATTGGAATAAAAAAATCTTCAGCTCAAATAACACATTACTACAACGAAGAAAATCTAAAAGGCAAACAAGTCATAGGTGTTTGTAATTTTCCTGAAAAGAATATTGCAGGAGTGGTTTCGCAAGTATTAATTTTAGGTTCTATTGATAAAGAAGGAAAAGTAATTTTAGTTCATCCATCCCAGAAATCTGAAAATGGTCTTCCTGTAGCATAGATATGCATCCTGAAATATTATCAATTTCTTTGTTTTGGTTTGTAACAGCCTATACACCTGGACCAAATAACGTTGTAGCATCTTATTCTGGTTTTAATTTCGGTATTACAAAAACTATTCCACATATACTTGGAGTCACTTTAGGTTTCACCTCACTAGTTTTATTTTTATCTATAGGTTTAATTAATGTATTTAAATTATTTCCTTTAATTCAAGTTTTCATTAAATATCTTGGAACTTTATTTTTATTATATTTGTCATATAAAATTGCTTTTTCAAAATCATCAAATGAAACAACTAAAAAAAATCCTGTAAAATTTATTGAAACTTTTTTATTTCAATATCTTAATCCAAAAGGTGTTACTGTTGCAATTATAGTAGTTTCTACATACGTTGAATTGGGAGAAAATTATTTTAATTATGCGACTCAAGTTGTAGTTCTTGCTTTCTTATTTTCAGTCACAAGTATCACTTTATGGACATTTATAGGAAAGTTTTTGAGGAAATTTGCGACAAATGATAAATTTATTAAGTACTTTAATTATGTTATGTCAGGACTTCTTTTATTAAGCATTATTACATTTTATATATAAAACATGAAACCAGGATCAAAAAATTCTTACAACTCATTATCAGAATTAAATATTGATGGAAAAAAGTATAAATTTTATTCACTTAAAACTGCTGAAGAAAATGGTTTAGATGGAATCTCTAAGCTCCCTAAATCTTTAAAAGTACTTTTAGAAAACCTTCTAAGATATGAAGATGATATATCTGTCACTAAGAGTCAAATAGAGGCGGTAAAAAATTGGTTAAAAGAAAAAAAATCTAAAACTGAAATTGCTTACAGGCCAGCAAGAGTTTTGTTGCAAGACTATACAGGCATTCCAGCAGTTGCGGATTTGGCTGCAATGCGAGAAGCTGTTAAAGAAAAAAATAAAGATCCTAAAACAATTAATCCATTATCATCTGTAGATTTAGTTATAGATCATTCAGTTCAAGTTGATCAATCTGCTAAAAATGACTCATTTGATAAAAATGTTGAAATCGAATTCAAAAGAAATGGTGAAAGATACTCATTTTTAAAATGGGGACAACAAGCATTTGATAATTTTAGAATTGTCCCTCCAGGAACAGGAATTTGCCATCAGGTAAATTTAGAATATTTATCTAAAGTAGTTTGGAAAGAAAAATTTGAGGGAAACGAGTACTTATTCCCTGATACTCTCGTTGGAACAGATAGTCATACTACAATGGTTAATGGCTTATCTGTTTTAGGATGGGGAGTTGGTGGTATTGAGGCAGAAGCTGGAATGTTAGGACAGCCAATATCAATGTTGATACCAGAAGTTATAGGTTTTGAGATGAGAAATAAAATGCCCGAAGGCACAACCGCAACAGATTTGGTTTTAACAGTTGTAAAGATGCTAAGAGATAAAGGGGTTGTAGGAAAATTTGTAGAGTTTTATGGAGATGGGTTAAATAATTTATCGTTAGCTGATCGAGCAACAATTGCTAATATGGCACCAGAATATGGAGCTACGTGTGGTTTTTTTCCAATAGATAACGAAACACTCAGATATCTTAGATTTTCTGGCAGAGATCAATTAACTGTAAAAATTGTTGAGGATTATGCAAAAGCCCAAGGTTTATGGGCTAGTAGTGAAATGGAATTTACAGACACTCTTAAATTAGATATGTCTACTATAGTTCCAACAATCTCAGGGCCTAAGAGACCTCAGGATAAGGTTTTACTAACAGATGCTTCAAATAATTTTAAAAAAAGTTACACAGAAATTACAAATAAAAAAGACTTTACTTCATCGAAAGTAAATAACACAGATTTTGAAATTAAGGATGGTTCTATTTTAATTGCAGCAATAACTTCATGTACTAATACATCAAATCCAAATGTGCTCATCGGAGCTGGATTATTAGCTAAAAAAGCTGTTGAACTTGGTTTAGAGGTGAAACCATGGGTAAAAACTTCTTTAGCACCTGGGTCTCAAGTTGTGACAGATTATTTACAAAAAGCCGGATTAAATACATATTTAGATAAATTAGGATTTAATCTAGTAGGCTATGGCTGCACAACATGTATAGGAAACTCTGGACCTTTAGCAGAAAATATTGTTGAAGCAATTCAAAAAGAAAATATTTACGCAGTATCAGTTTTATCTGGAAACAGAAATTTTGAAGGAAGAATATCGCCTCATATTAAAGCAAATTATTTAGCATCTCCTCCATTGGTTGTTGCTTATGCGCTAGCAGGACATATGAATTTTGACTTATATAAAGATTCTTTTGGTAAAGATCAAAATGGAAAAGAAATTTACTTAAAAGATATTTGGCCTTCAAATAAAGAAATTGAAGAAACTCTAAAAAAATCATTGAACGCAGAAATGTTTATCAAGAGATATTCAAATGTATCAGAGGGACCAAAGCAATGGCAACAAATTGATACGGTTAAAAGCGATATATACAATTGGGATACAAATTCTACCTATGTAAAAAAACCACCATTTTTTGATAATTTGCCAGAAAAACCAGAAGGGTTCAAATCAATTAAAGATGCAAGGCCACTCTTAATTTTAGGTGATATGGTTACAACAGATCATATTTCTCCAGCAGGTAATATTCAAAAAGAGAGCCCAACAGGTGATTATTTCATGAAACATCAAATTCAACAGAAAGATTTTAATTCATATGGTGCTAGAAGAGGAAATCATGAAGTTATGATGAGAGGAACTTTTGCAAATATAAGAATTAGAAACGAAATGGCTCCAGGAACTGAAGGTGGTTTTACAAAATTATATCCTGAAGAAAAAATCATGCCAATATATGATGCTGTCGCTGAATATAAGAAGAGAAATACAGACTTAATTGTAATTGGTGGAAAAGAGTATGGAACAGGGTCCTCTAGAGATTGGGCTGCCAAAGGTACAAAGTTATTGGGTATTAAGGTAGTTTTAGCTGAAAGTTTTGAAAGGATACATAGATCGAATTTAATTGGAATGGGTGTTTTGCCTTTGCAATTTATTGACAATCAAAATAGGACAAATCTAAATTTAGTTGGTTCAGAATTATTTTCTGTGCTTAATATAGAAAAAGGAATTAATCCTTCAGATAAAGCAACAGTAGAAATTAAATATAAATCAGGTGATATAAAAAAAATTGAAACATTATGTAGGATAGATACAAAAAATGAATTAGAGTACTATAAAAATGGTGGTATCTTACAATATGTGCTCAGAAATATGATTTAGTTATGGATGAAGAATTATCAATAATAGACACAAATACACGTAACGAGAAAATTAAGAATTTTTTTGTATCAAATAGAAAGATAATAATTATTTCAATTTCTTTAATTATTTTAATTATAATTGCTTTCTTTGGATTTGGTGAATTCAAATCTAAGCAAAAAATAAAAATATCTAATTTATACAATTCGGTAATTGTTGATCATGAAGATGTCAATAAAGATAAAACCCTTAGGAGTTTGATAGATATTATAGATAAAAAAGATAACACTTATTCTCCATTAGCTTTATATTTTATTTTAGATAACAAACTTTCAAATGATAAAAATCAGATAAATGATTTATTTGATATTATTATAAACGAAGTTTCATTAGAAAAAGAAATTAAGAATCTTATAATTTATAAAAAGGCTCTATATAATGCAGATAGCATTAGTGAAAATGAGCTTTTGAACACTTTAAATCCTCTAATAAACTCCGAAAGTATTTGGAAATCACATGCACTTTATTTAGTTGCAGAATATTTTTATTCAAAAAATGAAAAACAAAAATCAATAGAATTTTTTAATCAAATTATTAATTCTGAAAATAGCAATCAAGATTTAGTTAAAGAGTCAAAAAAAAGACTTAATAGAGATTTAAGTGACTAATATTTTAAGTTTAATACTTATCGTTTTAATATTTTCTTCTTGTTCATTTAATGATGTCGGAGGCTTTTGGACGAAAGAAAAAGAGCTAAAAAAAGAAGAACTGCAGTTTAAAAAATTATTTGAAGAGGAAAAATTTGTAACAAGAGAATTTAATAAAGATTTTAAATTCTTTTTAGAAAAATCTTCTTTAACTCTCAATAGAAATTCCAAAATAGATAACAATGATGGTTTTGGTATTTTTAATATAAGTCTGTCAAAAATACAAAAGTATAATTTTTCAAAAATCAAAGATTTTTATAAAATTGAGCCTAATCTTATTTTTTACAACAATAATCTTATTTTTTTTGATAACAAAGGTTCAATTTTAAATTTTAATAAAGACACAAAGTTAATTTGGAAAATTAATAATTACACTAAAGCAGAAATTAAGACAGGACCATTATTATCATTTGCAAAATTAAAAGATAAATTAGTTGTCGCAGACAATATTTCAAAAATTTATGCAATAGATATAAATAATGGAAAAATATTATGGACAATAAAAAATAATTCTCCATCCAATTCTCAAATTAAAGTTTTGGATGATAAAGTTTTTCTAGTAGATGAAAATAATACTTTAAATTGTTATTCAATTAATGATGGAAAGTTAATTTGGAAACATAATACTGAAAAATCTTTTATTAATTCTTCAAAAAAATTATCTATTTTAATTAAAAATGAATTATTGATTTTTTCTAATTCTTTAGGAGATATTACAGCTGTTGATGTTAATAATGGTAAATTAATATGGCAAAGATATACCTTACAATCAAAAATTTATGAAGATATTATGACTTTAAAAACATCTGATTTAGTTGAAAATGATAACTCGATATATTTTTCGAATAATAAAAATGAATTTTACTCCTATGATTTTAATACTGGTACAACAAATTGGATACAAAAAATTAATTCAAACTTAAAACCAACAATAATTGGTAATTTTTTATTTACAGTTTCTCTAGATGGATATTTTTATATTCTTGAAAAGAATACTGGAAATATTTTAAGAATAACAAATATATTTAAACAACTTAGATTAAAAAAGAATGAAAATATTTATCCAACTGGTTTTATATTAAATTTAAAAGAAATATTTATATCCACAAGTAATGGAAAGTTAATAATAGCCGATATTAAATCTGGAAATATAAAAGATATTTTAAAAATAGATAACGAACTCATTTCTAGGCCCTTTGTGCATAATAAGAATATGTATTTAATTAAAGACGATTCAATTATTAAATTAAATTAATATGTTTTTGAAGTTTTTAGATTTTATTGGAAGAAAAAAAGTTGTTTTAGATAGGGGACCTTCACACCCCAAATATCATGAAGCTAAACCATGGATGAACAGGTATTATGTTCTCTTTAGACAAAGACCCAGATGGTTTCCATTTAATATTTTAATACATGAAATGTTAGCTGATGATCATGGTGAAGGCGTGCACAACCATACATTTCCATACATAACTATAATTCTAAGAGGGGGATACTGGGAAACATTGAGTAACGGAAAATTTTGGCGACCTCCTGGTTATATAGGTTTTAGATCTGCAAATAATTTACACAGAGTAGATTTAAAACCTGGTACAAAGCCTCTAACATTATTTCTATCTGGTCCATTTGGATTAAGAAAGGGACCAAGATCTGAGTATGGAATTGATTTTAAAAGTAAAAAAAATTAATGTCTTTAAATCTTAAGGAAAAATTTAAATCTCACTGTAACGCAAAAAATTTAGAATTAAATCCAAATCAATTAATTTTAGTAAAACAATTAGATAATTTTTACAAAGAAAATTTTAAAACTTCCTTATTTAATTTTTTTTCTAAAAAATCTTCAAAAAAAGGTTTTTACCTCCATGGAGACGTTGGAGTTGGAAAAACTATGATTTTAGATTTTTTTTTTAATCTAGTTAATAAAAAAAAACAACGGCTTCACTTTAATGAATTTATGCTAAACTTTCATGATTTTGTTCATAATAACAAGGATGGAAAAGAGGATAATATAATTGCTTTATTTGTAAAAGATTTAAAATCAAAATTTTCATTAATATTTTTTGATGAATTTCAAGTTACCAATATTGTTGATGCCATGATATTAGGGAAATTATTTAAAGAAATATTTGATCAAAATATAAAAATAATAGTCACCTCAAATACAAAAATATCAGACCTATATAAAGAGGGGCTTCAAAGGGACCAATTTAAACCTTTTATTCAAATAATGCAGGAAAAATCAATTGAATATGAGCTTGTAATTGAGGATGATTACAGAAAAAGTAAAGAAAACGAAAAACAAAGATATTACTTTCCTTTAAATCAAGAAACTAATTTTAAGATAAACAAGTTTTCTAGAATAATTACTAAAAATAAAAAATTATTATCTAATATTTTGAACATAAAAGGTAGAAATTTTGAGATAAAAAGATTTTATGAAGGTATTTCAAGATTTGACTTTGATGAATTATGTGATCAAAACTTAGGAGCCGAAGATTATTTGAAAATTGCTGAAAACTCTAATTTTATAATTATTGAAAACATACCAAATTTTAATGACATCAACTCAAATCAACAACAAAGATTCATTACACTTATTGATGTAATATATGATAAAAATAGAGCTATTGCAGTGACTGCTGATCAAAGTTTAGAAAAATTAACTAGTTCTAAGTCACTAGAAAAACCTTTTAAGCGTACAATTAGTCGTTTATTCGAATTAACATCAAAAGATATCCAAATATGAGACAAGACTTTTATAATTTGCAAATAAATACTAATGGCCAACGATTATATGAATTTACTGATCAAACAATTAATTGGATAGAAAAGAATAATTTTAAAAATGGAATTCTTAACCTAAGTATTCAGCATACAAGTGCCTCAATTATTATTCAAGAAAACGCAGATCCCGATGTTCAGAAGGATTTAATAAATTATTTCGATAAACTAGTCCCGATGAATAATAAATTATATATTCACACTACTGAAGGAAAAGATGATATGCCAGCACACATAAAATCTGCTTTAACAAATAATCAAATTTCATTAAGTGTAAAAAATAAAGAATTATTACTAGGTACTTGGCAAGGAATATATCTTTTTGAACATAGATTGAATCCTCAAACAAGAACTATAATTCATCATTTTATTGGTGAAGGTTAATTTTTCAAGCTTTGGAAAGCTTTAAGAGCGGCAGCACGAGCCTCTTCATGAACGACAATCGGTTTTGGATAATTTTTTCCAATTATTGTTTTGATAGCTTCTTGATATTTAGTTTCCATTTCCCAAGGCTTATGAATAAATTTTTTTGGGACTTTACTTAATTCTGGTATCCATTTTTTTACATATACTCCATCTTTATCAAACTTTTCTCCCTGAAGAATCGGATTGAATATTCTAAAATAAGGTGCAGCATCTGCACCGCAACCTGCTACCCATTGCCATTGTGCTACATTATTAGCCTTATTAAAATCAAGTAAACAGTTTCGAAAATATTTTTCTCCCTCAGTCCAATTTATTCTTAAATGTTTTACTAAAAAAGATCCAACCACCATTCTAATTCTATTATGCATCCATCCTGTTTCATAAAGTTCTCTCATACCAGCATCAACAATTGGATAACCTGTCATTCCAGACTTCCAAGCTTTTAAAAATTTTTCATTTTTAACCCAAGGAAATTTATCAAATTCTTTTCTGTAATTTCCTTTTAAAAATTCCGGGAAATAATTAATTAAGCTATGTGAAAACTCTCGCCATCCTAATTCATTAACATATTTTCTATAACCAATTCCCTTAGATTTCATTTCACTACATTTTTTCCAAATTGTATTAACGTGGATTTGTCCATGCTTTATATAAGGAGATAATTTAGATGTGCCTTCAATGGATGGGTAATCTCTTGCAGTTCCATAATCTTTTATCTTATTTACAATTAAGTTATTTAAAATTTTTTTCGAGTCATTTTCAGATACATTCCAATAATTTTCAAATTTCTTATACCAGTTTTTTTTTGGTAGAATTTTTGTTGGCTTAATAGAATTTTTAAATAAAGAATAAGTTTTCGTTTTTTTCTTTACAACATAATTTTTACTTGGAGGTAAGCCTAAAAATTTTTGTTCAGCATTTCTCCAAAACGGGGTAAATACTTTAAACGGAGTTCCATCATTTTTAGTTATCTCTTGAAATTCATTTAAAATGTTTCCTTTAAAATACTTAAACTCGATTTCATTTTTAATAAAGTTATCTCTGATTTTCTTTCCCTTTGCAATTACGTCAGGCTCATAAATTTTGTTCCAATATATTGAAACATCATCTTTTTTTTTTATCTTAGAAAAGACTTCTAATTCATCTCCCTCTAGTATTTGAAGATTGATTTTATATTTTGATAATTCTAATTGGAATACTTCTAAAGATTTGTAGAGCCACCATTTTTGCGCTTCTCTTTTGTTATCAAAGTCAGCTTTATTATAAATGTATAAAGCAACTACATTCTCATGATTTTGTGTAGCATAGGCAAGAGCAGGATTATGCTCAATTCTAAAATCTTCTCTAATCCATGTAATAGCGTTTTTTGTCATAGAAATTTTATTCTCTACCTTTAGATAGCAGTTGTTTGTAAAGTTTTACATCTGCATTTCCTTCGCATCCAATTACTAGAATATTTGAGCTTTCATTAAGATTAAGGAATTTTTTAGCTTTAATATTGTTACATATTCCTATCAAAGCAATAACTCCTGGAGCTGCACACTCACCACCTGTAATAGAAGTATTGCTAAACTTTTTATCTTTTAAGCCAGCTATAGTTTTTGCAATATTTTTATCTGAGATCGATACACAACAATTGCTAGCATTTTTTAATATTTGCCATGGTACCAAAGACATCTCATTACACGACATTCCACCCATGATACTCTCTTTTTTAATTCTAATTTTTTTTAGTTTATTGCACTTAACACTTTGCAATACACAATCTGCTTGATCAGGTTCGACAATTATAATTTTAGGTATTCTTTTAAAATATTTTGCAACACCAGCAACTATACCAGCCGCTAATCCCCCAACACCTGCTTGTAGAAATATATGTGTTATATATTGATTAGTTTGTTCAGAAATTTCTTTAATCATAATTGAATATCCTGCCATAGTAAGTTGAGGTACGTACTTATAATTTTTTGTTGATACATCTTGAACAATTTTCCAATTATTCTTTTTTGACAGTTTTTGGCATTCTTTAAGGGAATCTTCATAATCACCCCTGACTCTTATAACTTCAGCACCAAATTTTTTAATTTCATTTACTCTTGTTTCACTTACATACTGGCTAACAAAGATTTTACATTTTAATTTTAATCTTTGTGCACCCCATGCAACTGATCTACCATGATTGCCTGCAGTTGCAGAAGAAATAGTAATATTTTTTTTCCCTTTAGATATTTTTTCTACTGCATAAGCGCCCCCAAGGGCTTTAAAGGATTTTAAATGAAACCTTTTAGACTCATCTTTGTAAAAAATATTTTTGAGTTTTAAATTTCTTTCAAGTTTATTAAGTTTTAAAAGAGGAGTATCTCTATAACTTCTCCAGCTAGAAATTGATTTAAAAGCATTAGTAAGCATTGTTGAAGGTAGATATTTAAGGACATAATTCCTTTTAAATTTAAAATTATTGTTGATTAGAAATTTTGTTAGCTTCCAATTCACTTTAACAATCTAAAGTATTTTGGCTTTCCCATTTTGTGACGGGTTTTGACTTATTAAATTTTTCTTTTCTATTAAATTCTTTTATTTCTGAACTTCTAAGCTTAACAAAGCTGTTAATAACATCTTTACCAAAACTTTTATTCATTTCCTTATTATTTTTTAATTGTGCTATTGATAGTTTCAATTCATTTGGAAGTTTTGGAAGATTAGGATATTTTTTATAGTCCGTGTACATATTACAATGCAAAGGTTTTCCTGGATTAATTTTATTTCTTAAACCATGCAATCCGGCAGCCAAAACTCCAGCTTGTAATAAATATGGATTAGCAGATCCATCCATTAATCTTAATTCAAATCTACCAGGATCAGGAATTCTTATCATGTGAGTCCTGTTATTTCCTGAGTAAGAAATACTACTCGGAGACCATGAAGCCCCTGATTTAGTTGGCGGGGCATTTATTCTTCTATAGCTATTGATTGTCGGATTAAAGAAAGCAGATAACGACGAGGCGTTCTTGATTACTCCTCCTAAAAAATTATATGCCATTTTACTTAAACCAAGTTTATCTTTTGGATCTAAAAATTTATTTTTTTTACCTTGCCAAACAGAAATATGCGCATGACAACCATTACCAGTTAAATTTTGAAAAGGTTTAGGCATAAATGTTGCTCTTAGTCCGTGTTTTTCAGCAATTGTTTTTACCATGTATTTAAAGAAAGTATGTCTATCAGCTGTTGTTAAGCAATCTGAATAATCCCAATTCATTTCAAATTGACCATTAGCATCCTCGTGATCATTTTGATAAGGACCCCATCCCATTTCTATCATGCAATCACAAATTTCTTTTATAAGCTCATATCTTCTCATTAATGCAGATTGATCATAACAAGGTTTTGACTGTGTATCTCTTGGATCTGCAATGGATTTTCCGTCTTCTGAAATTAGAAAATATTCACACTCTACACCAGATTTCATCGTTAAACCTCGTTTTGCAAGTTCTTTAATTTGTTTCTTGAGCATTACTCTGGGTGAAGCCTCAACAGGTTTTCCATTCATCCAAAGATCTGATGCTAACCAACCAACTTCTTTATTCCAAGGTAATTGAATTAAGCTATCTGGGTCAGGAATACCAAACATATCAGAATCTGCTGGAGTCATGTCTAACCAAGCTGCAAAACCAGCAAAACCCGCTCCTGCTGTTTGCATTTCTTTTATAGCATTAGCTGGAACTAATTTTGATCTTAAAACTCCAAATAGATCTACAAAACTTATTAAAAAATATTTTATTTTTTTTTGTTTAGCAATTTTGAGCAAATTTTTTGTCATGTATTAGGGTAACATAGTTATTTGAAAAAAGAAAAAATTGTTTCTTTATAATAAACCAGATTTACAACTATAATAATTATGATCGCAAGTATAACCCCGTATTTAGCTTTTGGGAAAGCTACACCACGCATCTTTCTTGGTCTTAATTCTTCATTGTTATTATCGTCGGACATTATGATTTCTCACATTAAAAAGGGCGCTACAAATAAATGTAGCGCCCAAATTTTACTTTATATTACCATTCAGTAATATTGCTTTTATGGTCGTTTGCGCCATGTCTTTTCCTCGCTAATCTTTGAAGTTCTTCACTCTCAGATTTTGAAGTTAACACATGCCAACCAACCCACAAAATAATAGCAAGTATTACTAGTAAGCCTTCACTAGATCCAGCACCAGGATAAACAGCACCTGCAACTTGATCTGCAGGTTTATTTAGGTGATCAATCCAGTTTGTAACTGTCGCCATATTTTCCTCCTTTACCTGGTTGCGGACGCAACTGCTTTTTCATCTGATTTAGCAGTCTCCATTATTTCATAGTCTAGTCCAGCTATTTCAACTTCACGCGGAATTCTAAGTTTGCCCATTCCGTGTAAAACTTTAGCTATGACATAACCTGGTATTAGTCCAAGAACTACGAACATAATTAATGCTCCTAGGAATTGTCCTAATGGGTTTATTGTAGCATAAGTTGTTCCATCCCACATAGCACCAACACTGTAACCAGATGATGGGTAACCATTAAGAACAAAACCACATATTACTAAACCAATAAATCCAGCATAACCATGTACTGCAACTGCACCAACTGCATCATCTATTTTGAACTTACGTTCAACCCAGTAATGTAGTTTGTATGAAATCACAACACCGATCATACCAATAATCATTGCTTGAATTGGATGATATAAATCATTTCCAGCTGAAGCACATATGATACCTGCTAGTCCACTTGAGTATGTCCAGAAAGGATCACCTTTTGCAATCCAATAACCGGCTAATAGTCCTCCTGATAATGACATCAAGAAGTTAAAAGTAATACCACTAAGTGTAGTAGGGGTTACGTATATGTTTGTAGCTGTCCAATAACTTATGCCTTCCATACCGTATTCAGGTCCAAGATCAAAGATTGGTATATTACACGCTGCGTAGAAGCCCCAGAAACCAGTATAAATTAGAAATAATCCAATTGTAACTAACCAAGGATTTCTTGGTCCAATGTTTCTTGGTTCACCGCTAGATGAAAATTTTCCAATTCTTGGTCCTAAAACCATTAAAACTCCTAGAGCAAATCCACCCGCAATCGCATGAATTACTCCTGATGCATATGCATCATGGTATCCTAAAAGTTTTAACATCCATCCGTCAAAGTGCCATCCCCAAGCAGCATCAATTACCCAAAATACCGAACCAATTGCAATTGCTAAAATTCCAAATGCAAATGTTGTTATTCTTTCTATGATTGCTCCTGAAACGATGGAAGCAGCTGTCCATGAGAACAACAAGAACGCAGCCCAGAAAACTCCAGAGATGTGATCTCCTAAGTTAACTGCCATTAATTGACTTGTTGCTGTATAGAACTTAGCACTGAATGCCGAGTCATCGGTTATCAAAGCAGTACTTTCATTCATTATTGAAGGTGCCAACCCAGGTCCTGTTGGGAAAGCCCAATAAATCCACCAACCAAATAAAAACCAAGTTACTGTTACCAAAGGTATCAGCATTGTATTTTTCATAAGAGTATGTTGATGGTGTTTGTAACGAGATGCTCCAACTTCATACATACAGAAACCGACGTGAATTAAAAACATCAGTACCACTGTTACCCAGTAGTAAAATTCTGTAAATATGGTTGTAAGAGCGCCTAACTGATCAGTCATATTCTCTCTCCATATTAGTTTGAGAAAGCCTATAAAATTTCTAAAGATGTGACAAATGAAACAATCTTATAAAACCTAGTATTGACACAAGGTTTTTAAAAAAAAATCAACTTAAGATTGAGCGATTAAAATTTTAGATAAGCTTTTTTTAAATCAACAAGAGGGTGTTTCGGAGACATTTGGAATTTTACTAAAAGTTCTCTAGCTATCATGTCTCTATCTTGTTGGTTATTTGGTAATTTTATTGATTTTGGAATTGTAACCCAACCATTAGCGTTTCTACAAAAAACTGCAGGTCTACCTTCTTCATACCCCATGTGCACATCTTCTAACCAATTTAAATCATCCCATCCCATTGCTTCAATATATTTTTTAAGAAAAGGAGTTATCTTTTTATAATCTGGAAGAAGATTAACGTCATATCTATAACCAATAGATTGACCAATCATTTTTTCTCTAGCTGTTTCTTTTTTCTTTCCTAATTGTTGGTCTTTAACAGTTATTGATTTTGTAACTTTCTTTTTATTTTTTTTCTTAGCCATATTTATCTCTAAATTTTGTGAAAGTTATCAACTCCTACAGTATAGTTTGTTCCTGCCAAAGGAACTTTTGCTAAAGCTGATGCTTCAGAAGTTAACGCCGCTAAATCCTCAGGTTCTAGAGAATGAATATTTGTTTTACCACAAGCTCTAGCAAGCAATTGAGCTTCAAGTGTCATTGAATGAAGATAATTATATACTCTTAACGCTGCATCATCAGGATTTAATCTAGCTCTTAGTTTAGGATCTTGTGTTGCAACACCCACTGGACATCTTCCAGTATGGCAATGATAACATTCACCAGCTTTTACTCCCATTTCTTTTTCAAAATTTGCCTCTGGTATATCTTTATTACAATTAAGTGCGATCATAGATCCAGTACCTATTGCAATTGCATCAGCACCTAAGGCTAAAGCTTTTGCCATATCAGCACCATCTCTTACACCACCAGCATAAATCAAAGTTACTTTTCCAGTTTTACCAACATCATCTAATGCTCTTCTAGCTTCTCTTATTGCTGCAATACCTGGAATACCGGTGTTAGCTGCTGCAATATGTGGACCAGCTCCTGTTGATCCTTCCATACCATCGAGGTAAATTGAATCAGGATCACATTTTGCAGCCATACGAACATCATCATAAACTTTTGATGCACCTAATTTTAATTGAATTGGAACTTTATTTTTTGTTAATTGTCTTAACTCTTCAACTTTTAAAGCTAAATCATCAGGACCTAACCAATCAGGATGTCTCGCAGGAGATCTTTGGTCAATACCTGATGGTAATGATCTCATCTCCGCTACTTGATCAGTTACTTTTTGACCCATTAAATGTCCACCCATTCCAACTTTTTGTCCTTGACCAATAAATACTTCTATTCCATCTGCAAGTTGAGCATGATGTGGATTAAATCCATATCTTGATTGAATACATTGATAAAACCATTTTTCTGAATATCTTCTTTCATCAGGTATCATCCCACCTTCACCTGAACATGTTGCACTACCAGCCATTGTAGCTCCTCTTGCAAGAGCAGTTTTAGCTTCATATGACAATGCACCAAAACTCATACCTGTGATATAAACTGGAATGTCTAACTCAATTGGGTTTTCACATCTTGGACCAATTACAGTCTTTGTTTCGCATTTTTCTCTATAACCTTCAATTACAAATCTTGTAAGAGTACCCGGTAAGAAAACTAAATCATCAAAAGTAGGAATTTTTTTCATTAATGCCATTCCACGCATTCGGTATCTTCCTAATTGAGATTTTATATGAATATCATCTATTACTTCAGGAGTAAAAATTGCATTATGACCAAGTAAACTTTTATTTCTTGATCCATTACTGCTCAAGTGTACATCAGCTTTTCCACCAACATTCCCGTTAGTTTTTAGTTTGCCGTTTTTTTTCTTTTTTTTCTTTGGCATTAAATCGCTCCTTTTTTCTCAGTAGGTTCTAAGTTATCGTAGTTCCATAATTTTTTACCAGCTACAATTTTTTTCATTTTGCTTACATCAAAATTTTCACCGATTTCAGCAACCTTTAGTTTTCTTTTTAGCCAATCTTGATCACTTTTAGTTAATTCGGCGTCAACTGCATCACTACCATATGAACCAATTTCTCCACCTACGAAAATTGTCCCATCATACATTGAGTCTCCTAAATTTATCCCTACATCACCCAAGATAATGATCCTTCCTCTTTGCATCATAAAACCTGTGAAAGCACCAGCATCTCCACCAATAATTATTGTTCCACCCTTCATATCGATACCAGTTCTAGCACCAACGCTACCTTTACATATTAAATCTCCACCTCTAATGGCTGCTCCAAAACAAGATCCAGCATTTTTTTCAATGACTACTTTACCAGCCATTAAATTTTCAGCACAAGACCAACCAACTCTTCCATTGATTCGTACTATAGGACCATCGCATGAACCTATTCCAAAGTAACCTAAACTACCCTCAAAAATTAAGTTTAGTTTATTTAAGATACCAACACCTATACTATGTTTCCCTTGAGGATTTTTAATAACTATGGTTCCATAACCTTGGCTCATTAAATTATCTATTTCTTTATTTGCGTCCGCAGCAGTCATATCTTTAACGTCAAGATCTGTTCTTTTATTAAAATCTACATCGTAAGTTCCAAAATAATAAAAATTTTCTGCCTCATCAGGATTAAAAAACTTTTGCTGTGTTCTTCCTGTTAAAACTTCAGTATGCATACCCATAGCTTGGGCTTTAGTTTTTTTTGTAACGTTTTTTAAATTTGCCATACTTTTACCTCTCCATCAAACGGATCATAAGTATCAATTTCTTGAGGCAATATTGATCTTATTGCTATTTCCTCTGAACCCATTGCCACTAAATCATCTGACTCATATAAAACTAAAGGTTTTGCAGCCATAGTATCTTTTGCCATACCTAAAGAGTCTTTAGTTGCTACGAAATAAGTAAATACACCGTCTAGACCAGTAAGAGATTCTTTCATACCCTCTTCTAATGAAGCTCCATCTCTCATTTTTTCTGCCAAATAAACAGCAATGAGCTCTGAGTCACACTCAGACATAAACCTCATTCCTTTATTTTCTAAGGCTCTTCTATTATTCCAATAATTAGTTAATTGACCATTATGAACTACTGATACATCACTAAATGGGTAGCCCCAAAAAGGGTGAGCTGATTTAATATCTACTCCTGATTCAGTAGCCATCCTTGCGTGACCAATCGCATGAGTGCCAATAAGTTTATCTAAATTATATCTATCACAAACCATTTTAGCATTTCCAAGATCTTTTATTACTTCTAATGATTTTCCCATAGAAAGAATTTCAACGCCAGGGATACTTTCTATTTTTTGCGAAAATTCTAACAAATCTTTTTTATTATATTCAATTTCATATCTTAATGAGTAAGGAAGAATTCTATCTTCTTTAATAATTTTTGCCCCCATTTCTAAAAGGTAACTATCTACAATTTTTTTTCTTTCATCATAAACTGATACATCTTCAGCAACTGACGTACTACCTTCACCAACATTTTCACCAACTTTAAATCTCATGATGAAGTTTTTTCCATCAGTATCCCCATACAAAGCATAACCTGTAGAGTCTTCACCTCTATGCTTCAAGGCTTGTAACATGCCTTGTAATTCATGGCCAACTTTTGATGATTTTCCTCTATGAATTAATCCTGCTATTCCGCACATATTATCCTATCCTCTCCCAAATATTTTTTATGGTAAACAATCTAGATATGTATCTAAATCCCATTGAGTTGTTGCACCTAAAAATCTTTCCCACTCATCATTTTTATACCAGTGAAAAACTTTATACATCTCATCAGGCATTGCAGATTTAATAACTTCATCCTCTGACAATCTCTCTAAAGCTTCACCTAAACTTAAAGGAAGTTTTTTAACATCTTTACCTGCTTTTTGAGCTTCATAAATATTTCTAGACTCAGGATCTGCTGGTTTCATTTTATTACTTATTCCATGGTCACAAGCTTTTAATAAAGCTGCACCTAATAAATAAGGATTATGCATAGAGTCTACTGATCTATATTCAAATCTTCCAGGAGCAGAAACCCTTAATCCACAAGTTCTATTTTGATAACCCCAGTCAGCGTAAACAGGTGCCCAAAAACCTTGATCCCATAATCTTCTGTAAGAATTTACAGTAGAAGAACCTAAAGCTGTTAGAGCTGGCAAGTGTTCCATGATACCAGCAATTGATTGTAAACCAATCTTACCTGGTAACTGCATATCTTTTGTATCAGGCATAAAAGTATTTGTTCCACCTTCAACATAACCAAATACTTCTTCAACAGCTGGTAAAGTTTTATGTCCAAGTTTGTTAGTTTTTACTTTTCCACCTTTCCATAAAGACATATTAGTATGACAACCACTCGCTGACACACCCATAAAAGGTTTTGTCATAAAACATGCAATTAAACCATGTTCTCTTGCAACTTGTGCACAAATTTGTCTATAAGTTGATAATCTATCAGCATTTCTTAAAACATTATCATAAGTCCAGTTTAACTCTAGTTGACCTGGAGCATCTTCATGGTCACCTTGAATCATATCTAAACCCATAGCTTTTGAATACTCAATTACCTTCATAAAAACAGGTCTTAAAGATTCAAATTGATCAATGTGATAACAGAATGGTTTAGAAAAACCTTTTCCAGTAGGTGTTCCATCTTCGTTTTTTGTAAGCCACATCATTTCAGGCTCTGTTCCAACTCTTAATTCAAGTCCATGTTTTTTTTCAAATTCTTCCATGAAAATTCTTAAATTACCTCTACAGTCAGAAGTTAAATGTCCACCTGGATTTTGTCTTTCTTCTCTATTTCTAAAACACGTTACAAATACTCTTCCGACTCTTTTATCCCAAGGTAGTTGGCAAAAAGTTTCAGGATCAGGAATACCAACTAGCTCCATAGCTTCTGGACCGTACCCAATATAGTTGTTGTGACGATCTAAAAATAAGTTTGCTGTTGCTCCATAAACTAACTGAAAACCTTTTTCTGCAGTTCTTTCCCAGTGATCTGCTGGAATTCCTTTTCCAACAACTCTTCCTGTTACAGAAATAAATTGATAATAAATATAAGTTATTCCTAACTCATTAATTTTTTCACGAACTTTTTTAACTAATTTGTCTCTACCTGGACGGTTAACATGTTTTTCTAGATCAGTCATTTTCCCCTCAATGAATTATAATTTATTCAAACGTAGCTGAAAAATTTATTAGTGTCTAGGCTTGAAGTTTAACTCCAAGGAAACGGACTGTTCGAAGTAGGGTGCAGCTCACCCTTCTCGTAACGGTTGAATCTAAACGGTTTTAATAAATCACTTTCAGTACCAAGAATTTCCTTTGCTACAAGTTCACCAACACCAATCATTTTATAACCATGATTTGCGTCTGCAATCATATATACATTTTCGAAAAATCTATCAAAGATAGGAAATGAGTCAGGTGTCATACATCCAAGTCCGCCTGATGGACCTTTTCTATATAAATCAGATTTTCCTTCAAACCTTTTTTGGCAATGAGCTAATGCTGAACACCACATTTCACTAAATGCATCCGTAGTTTGATATTCTGGTGACTCTACTCCATAAGGATCAACATTTACTTCATCGAAGTGTTTTTTAACAATGTAAGGAGAAGTTCCACCTTGAACACCTAAACCTTCTATGTCAGGTTTATAATAAATTCCCCAAATTTTATCTGTAATTAATTTTTTTGTTTTATCAGAATATAATGGAGCTGTAGAATCAACGTGAACTACAGGAGGTTGTTTTCCATCATTTGTTTTTAAAAAATCTGGTTCTACACCAATAACACCTTCTTGCAGCATCCAATAAGTCCACATATCAGTAACGTGCATTTTACCATCTTTGCCTTTAATATTTGCAGTTTTAGGTAACTCCAACATATTCCAGAAATCTCTTGCCCATGGTCCTGCTCCAATTACCACTTGTTCACAGTCAATTGTACCTTTGTCTGTTTCAACACCTGTTACCGCCTTACTGTTACTTCCTCTTTTAAAACCTGTAACTTTTACACCTTTCAGAACTTGAACGCCATTAGATGTAGATTTGTTTTCAAGCGCTTTAATTGAATCTTTATTAAAAGCATATCCACCTTTTTTTTCATGAAGAATTGATGTAATTCCTTGTGCTTGCCAATCATCAAAAATACCTTTCATATATTTAGTGCAATCTTTTTCACCTTCAATAAATGTAGACTCATATCCAATCGCTTTTTGTTGTTTATAAATACTAGCAACATCTTCATGCATTACCTCAGGCGAAATTTGTAAATAACCTACTGGATTGTACTTAAATGCTTTTGGGTCACTTTCCCAAACAGAAACTGAATGAGCCATTAATTCTCTCATTGCTGGTTGGAAGTAATTATTTCTCACTACACCACAAGCTATTCCACTTGCACCAGCAGCAGTATCTTTTTTTTCTAAAACTACGATGTCACCTGGATTTTTATAAGTTTCTGATAATTTCCAAGCAGTACTTAATCCGTGAATACCTCCACCGATTATGACTACTTTTGCTTTTGTCGGTAATGACATAAACCCATCTTTATTTTTCGTGCGACGTAAATATATAATTTTTTATATATATAAAATATATAAGTAATTAGTTACTTATTTTTTAAAAGCTTAAATTCTTTAGTGTTTCTAGGTATTGATTGAATTCTTGGATAAATGCCTCGCTAGGTTTGATGTGTTTTTTTCTTTGATCACCAGAAGTTTTTTCTAGGAAAAAAAAACCTTTTTCGCATGCTTCATTTATCATTAAAGCTGACTTTGGTCTTGAAGTTTTAAATAGCTTTGTTTTCAATTCCTCAACTGTGAGGTTTTCATTATATTTAAAAGCATGCATTACTAGAAGCATCATATGATAATGAGAAGGTGATTTTCTAAAAAAATAGTTACTAGATGTATGAGAAAGTTTCATTTGATCTTCCCAAAACTCTAGTAAATCTTTTGTTGTTTTTGCCATTAAGATCTTACTCTAGTCTTTTTTGGGTCAAAATGTGGAAACGCAACAACTTTAGCAGAAATTCTTTTTTGATGACCATCAATCTTTCCAACCTCAACTTCTGTTCCAGGTTCGGAGTATTGATTATCTATTCTACACAAAGCTATATTCTTATTTAGTGTAGTTGATAAACAACCACTTGTAATAATACCAACCTGAGATCTTCCAACATGAACGCAATCACCATGACCAGCATGTTCTTTCCCAATAAGTTCTAAACCGACAAGTTTTTTTTGTGGATTTGCTTTTCTTTCTTTTAAAATTTCTTTTCCTATAAAATCTTCCTCTTTTGTTTTAAGCGGAACTGCAAAACCGATCCCAGCCTCAAAAGGATCTTGTTGACCATCAAATTCATTCCCAAATAAAATTAATCCCGCTTCAATTCTTAATTTATCAAGAGCTGCAAATCCCGCAGGAATTAAACCATGATCTTTTCCAGCATCCATAAGTTTATCCCACACCTCAGGTGCATGTTTTGGATGACACCAAACTTCATAGCCGAGCTCACCTGTATAACCTGTTCTTGAAACTATCAGTGGAATACCTTGAAGTTCTTCAACTCTACAAATTGTAAATCTAAACCATTCTAACTCATCTATTGATGGTTGAGTAGGAGGAGTAAAAATTAATTTTTTTAGGATTTCCCTACTTTTAGGTCCTTGAATAGAAACATTACTAATTTGATCTGTAGAATTTTTTATATTTACTTTGAAATTTTTTTTCTTAGCTATTTCTTTTAACCATTCACCTGCATATTCATCACCACAAATCCATCTAAAACCAGTTTCACTTAATCTTAATAATGTACCATCATCAAACATCATTCCATTTTCATAACACATTGCAGAATAGACAACTTGGCCAACAGAGAGTTTTTTAATATTTCTTGTTAGTGTGTAATTCATTAACTCTTCAGCATCAGGTCCAATAACTTCAAATTTTCTTAAAGATGATAAATCAATTAGTACTGCTTTTTCTCTGCAAGCATTATATTCTTCGACTACTCCATGTTTAGTGTAATCATTTGGCAGCCAAAATCCTCTTGCATCAATAAAGTTTCTAGTTAATTTTGAAGTTTTTTCATAAAAACCGGAATTTCTTGTGAGTTTTTTTTCAGAGTCAGTTTTCATTCTAAAAGCAAATGATTTTGAAAATTCTTTATTTTTATCATAAGTTCTAACAAAAATATCTGTAGGATTCCATGAATTACATGCATCAATATCACTAGGACATGCAGTTGTTCCAATGGTTAAATCTTTTAGAGCTCTAAACATTACATAATCACCAGGCCTAGCGAAAGATTCATCAGAAATAACGGAATTTAATCCAGAAGCTGAAGTATTAAAGAACAAGTTAATAGCATGCCAACCTTTTTGTTTTTGGACACCATATTTAGACATAGATTTTGTTAAATTATCTGAGCAATTTGTATGACCAAAATATCCTGCATCTTCGTAATATTTAGATGTACAAGCAAGATTAAATGTATCATGTTTACCAACAGTATCTCTAATTACTTCAACTAATGGTTCATGATCAGTGTCATAAAATTTTGAAAATAATCCAGGTCCAGGAAAGGTATTGCCCATAAAAGTTCTTGTTGTTTGCCAATCAAGACCCTTTTCAATTTTTTTGTCTAGCTTTCTAGTATCAAATGCTACAAAGTCGGAACATTGTCTGCCCGCTGGGCTAATAACCTGAATATAATCACCTTCTTTTACTTGGAAAGAAATTGCAGTTTCTCTGTCAATATTCTTTTCGTAATTAGGTTCATAAACTGGATCTGGTATTATTGATAATTCTTTATCATTAACAATTTTTGCTCTTTTTATAAATATTGTTAAATCACTCGAGGGATTTTGTTCACTTACCAGCATATCATTTTGTGGTGCTGAAAAAATTACATAGCATTTATCTTTAGATTTAATTTTAATTTTTTCACCACTAGGTGTTTCATCATCAAATAAAATAGATGATTTAGATTTATCTATATCTAAATTTCTTTTTTTTAATTGTAGATTTGTGATTAAAGAACTTTCATCTTTTCTTTTAAGTATTTCCTTAATAAAATTGATTTTACCATTTTCTTTTTGATTTAGAATTCCAAGTTCAGATTTTCCATTTTTATCAAAACAAATTATTTCACAAATTTGATTTCCTTCATCATTTATAATTTCAATTTCATCATCAGGAAAAATTTGTAAACCAGTAAGACCACCAGCATTTACAACATGCCTTTCAACTCCAGGTGGTAGTACATTTAGTCCTGGCTCTTTAATATCTAAAGTAGTTTGCGACATTTTTTATAATCTATTGTTATATTATATAAATATCTAGTGGTTGACTATCATTTTACTTAAGCACATACTATTGACACTTAATATTAAGAAAGGGGAATAAATGCGAAAAATAATATCATTAGTATCTGCAATGATAATTTCAGCAGTAAGTTTTGCTGGAATATCAAACGCTGCAGATAGTAAAAAGCCCATCGTGATCCCAACACATAACTGGTCAAGTCAAATTGTAATGGCATATGTTATTGGTGGAATTATGGAAAGTATGGGAAACAATGTTAAATATGTTAACGCTGACTCTCAAGCAGTTTACGAGTCAATTAGAATTGGTGACGTGACTATATCTCACGAGGTATGGGAATCTGCTTTTGGTAAATCTTTCACAACTGCATTGGATAAAGGTGGATTGCTTGACTGGGGTGACCATGAAGCAAGAACACTTGAAGATATGGGATATCCAAACTGGGTTGCTGAAAAAGGATTATGTCCTGGTTTACCAGACTGGACTGCTTTAAAAAATCCTGACTGTGCTAAAAACTTTACAACACCCGACTCTCCAAATGGAAAAGGAAGAATGTTGGAAGGTCCACAAACTTGGCATGGTGATTTAATTCCGCAAAGGGTTGACGCTTTAGGTTTAGGAGATCTTTGGTGGGTTAAATTTGCTGGAAGTGCCGATGCACTTTGGGCAGAGTTAGCAGCAGCTGAAAAAGAAGGAAGAGGAACAATCATCTTTAACTGGACGCCTAACTTTACAGATGGTGCTGGTTTTACATTTATCGACTTTCCTCCTTACACAGCAGGTTGTAGACCTGAAGATGGTGGAGACGGAAAATGTGGTTCGCCAGATGGGTATTTGAAAAAAGCAGTTAATGCTGATTTCCCAAAAACTCATCCAAAAGCAGCAGCGATGTTCAAAAAACTTTCTTTTTCAACAAGTCAAATTGGTGCAATGGCAGCTTTAGTTGACATTGACAAAATGACTCACGAAGATGCAGCTAAAAAATGGTTAGCGGACAATAAGAAAGTTTGGCAAGCTTTTACTAAATAAGGTAAAGAACTATTAAATCTTTAAATCTCTCCCAACTTTGTTGGGGGGGATTTTTTTTTAAGGGAAAATTTAATGTTTAAATATTTTTTAAGTATATTCATAAGTTTATTATTTTTTAATCAAACTTTTGCAAAAGATGTAAGTATAACGGAAAATATAGATCTTGAGTTTGTTTGTGATTTAGAAAAAAAAATAATTAAAAATTCAGAATATAATTATCAAACCTTTTTAGCCAAAGATTTAAATGAAAAAGGTTTAGATAAATTCAAAATTCAATCAAAAAAGCCAGGGACACTTTTAATTAATGGATTGTCATTATTTCTTTCAGATCCAGCACAATTAAATGTTAAAGTTGTGAACAAAGATGTAGTTTTATTTAAATCAATTGATAAAGAAAATAATTATTCAGAGTCTGGTATTATCACAAGAAAAACAGGAGAATTAATTCATGAAATTACCAAAAATATAAAAAGTAAAAATACAGAAAAATATATTTCAATATATTCATGTATTAAACATGACCAAAAAGTCTGATTTTTTTTTGGTAAATTTTGTGTAAAATATTATTATGAAAAAATATCTTTTAAGCATAATTTTATGTTTATTAATTTCATCAATTGCATTTGCTCGAAGCACTGGTTGTAAAGAAGGAAATTGTGAGAATGGTTTTGGTAAATGGGTTTATACAGATAAAACTACCTACGAAGGAGAATGGGTAGGAACAAAAAAAAATGGTCAAGGTGTAGAAACTTGGCCCAATGGATATATTTACAAAGGTGAATTTAAAAATAGTGAGTGGAGTGGAATAGGTATTTTAACTTTTCCAGATGGATCGACCTATGAAGGTGAGTGGGCCAAAGGATTTATGAATGGAAAAGGAACTTTTACTTGGGCAGATGGAAAACAGAAATCTGGCATATGGAAGAATGGAAAGTTACAAGAGTAAATGTCAAAAGAAGATTATTTAAATAAAATTAAAGATTTACCAGAGACTGTAAAACAATTTGGAGGTTTGGTTTTAATTGTTTTAATAATATTTTTTTCTTTTTTTGTTTTAAACATTATGTTTGGTGGGGGTGATGAACTGGTGAGAAAAATGAAATTAGAAGAAGAAAGAATTGCACAAGAAAAAAAATTGAGTGAATTAATATCTAAATTACCCTCAGGAATATTGGTTACATTTGATGGTACTGATCATTATAAGTTAACAGAGGAGGTTTATGAACAAGTTTGTAAAGCAACAAAATTAATTCCTCAGAGAGCAATTATGGGTGCAAATTTTTTAAATTTTAGAGCACATGAAATTTATACAATTAATGGGAACAAAATTGATGAAACATTTGTTAAGTGGGATGAAGAAAAAAATAAATGTTTTGCTGGTTTTACAGTAAGTGGAGATAATGTTGGAGTAAATGAGTCAATAACTGTTAGCGGTGAAGCATTAAGTTTTTTAAGCACTGGAATTGACACAAGAATTTACTTTATTAAAAATTTTTAAGGAGGAAAAAGATTAATAATATGGATTTAATTTCATCTTAATTTCATATAACTTAATTAAAATTTATGTCTGAACCGGTAATTAAATGTGAGAATGTTTATAAAATTTTTGGAGCAAATGCCAAAAAGATGCTGAAAGATTCAAATGGCAATGTTGATGCTAAAACTTTTCAAGATAATGGATGTATTGTAGGAGTAAACAATGCCTCATTTGAAGTTTCCAAAGGTGAGATGTTGGTTGTTATGGGTTTGTCTGGTTCAGGAAAATCGACTTTATTAAGATGTATTTCTAGATTAACTGATGCAACGGGTGGAAAAATTTTTATAGAAGGCCAAGATTTATTACAATTAAACAACAAAGATCTCATTGATCTTAGAAGAAATAAAATGGGAATGGTTTTTCAAAGCTTTGCTTTGTTGCCACATAAAACTGTTGTGGAAAATATAGCGTTTCCACTTCAAATTAAAGGGGTGAAAACTGAGGAAAGTATAAGTAAAGCAATGAACATGGTTAAGTTAGTTGGACTTGATGGAAGAGAAAACTATTTTCCAAGAGAACTTTCAGGAGGACAACAACAAAGAGTAGGAATTGCAAGATCGTTAGCTGTCGAACCAGATATTTGGTTTTTAGATGAACCCTTTTCAGCTTTAGATCCATTAATTAGAAAAGAGATGCAAGATGAATTTTTAAGACTTCAAGAAAAATTACAAAAAACAATTATGTTTATTACTCATGATTTCGACGAAGCTTTAAAACTCGCAGATCGTATTGCAATTATGAAAGATGGTATAATTGAACAATTAGACACACCCGCTAATATTGTTTTAAACCCAGCCACAGAATATGTAAGAAAATTTACTGAGGAAGTTCCTAGAGAAAAAGTTTTATTAATCAAAGATGTGATGGATTCATCCAAAGAAAATCTTGGCGATTTAAAGGTTTCAAAAGATGAAGTTATAGAAAATGTTGCTGAAAAAATTCTTACTCAAGAAAAGTCTGTAGCTGTAATTGATAATAATAATAATGTTATTGGTTCTATTAATCCTGCTAAAATAATCAATACAGTATTTGGAGGAAGGAAAAGTAATAACTGATTATGGAGCTTTTAAAGAAATATCCAAAAACATTTCAATGGTTATTTTTATTAATTGTATTTTTTGCATTATGTTTTGCAATCGAAGTTCCTGAAACATATAAATTCATTCGAGGTCAAGCAGAATTCGTCAAAGATCCTAATCAAAGTAGTTACGTATTTTTAGGTAAAGAGGTAAGATATTATGCTTTTGATGTCTTCTGGAGGTTACCTCCATTGCTTGGATGGTTGCCAATTTGGATTAATGACTCACTATTTTTTTTGATGAATGACTGGATGCCAATTGAAGTTTGGAATGAAGATACCCAAGAATTTAAAAGTCGCCCTATAGTTTTACAAATTAGCAGAAACTTGACTGCCTTTATGACTTTTTTAATAGAATTAATAAGAGAGATTTTATTAGGTGGTCTTGAAACCATTGTTGCCTTTACTAGTTGGGATTGGATAGATAAAAACCCATGGGCCGAATTACCAGGATTGCCCTGGACCATTGTTGCGGCAGGTGCAGCATTACTTTCTTATAAGTTAAGTGGGAAAGGTTTAGCTTTGTTTGCGGGGTTAACTATGGTTTACATCTCTGTTTTTGGTCAATGGAAGCCTTCTATGCAAACTCTATCATTTATATTAGTTGCTGCTCCATTATCATTTATTTTTGGCTTAGGTTTAGGGATAGCAGCTTTTAAAAGCAAACGGGTAGAAAAAGCTTTATATCCAATTTTACTAGTGATGCAAACAATGCCACAATATGCTGTATTGGTTCCAGCACTAGTTCTTTTTGGAGTGGGTGATCATGCTGCTGTAATTATTACAATGGTTGTAGCAATACCACCGATGATTTTATTAACTTTATTAGGTTTAAGAGCAGTGCCTCCAGAAGTAATTGAAGCAGGGAGAATGAGCGGATGCAATAATTTTCAGTTAATGTTTAAGGTTTTAATTCCAACTGCTAGGAGAGATATTTTAATTGGAGTAAATCAAGTCATTATGGTGTGTTTTTCGATGGCAGTTATTTCAGCTTTTATTGGGGCTAAAGGTTTGGGATTTAATTTATTATTAGCATTAAACCAATTGAATATTGGATTAGCTTTAGAAGCAGGCTTATGTATTAGTTTAATTGCAATTCTTTTAGATAAGATGTCTCTAGCATGGGCAAATAAGCAAACAGATTATTTTGGTAATCTAACATTCTATCAAAGAAATAAAAATCTTATATTTTTTGGTGCTATATTTGTTATTGGAATAATACTTTCTTACGTTGGAACCTTTTTATTCAAAGGTACTTTTAATTATTTATTTGAAATTCCACACAACAAAGGAATATCAACAGCAGATTTCTGGAATAAAGGTGTAGATTGGATTTTTGATACTTTTTTTGTTTATATCAAAGCATTTAATACCTGGTTGATTAAAGAGGTACTCCAACCAATGAGAGCACTGTACTTAAGGATGCCAGCAATAGCTACAATAGTTTTAGTAGTTGGTGCAGGATATTTAATTGGTGGGATACGTTCTGCTTTAGTAGTTTGTGCTTTAACCTTATTTATCGCATTTAGCCCATGGTGGGATAGAGCTTTAGTAACAGCATATATGGCAACTTTTGGAGTAGTTGTTTCTTGTATTATAGGATTTACTGTTGGAACTCTATGTTTTCAAAATAAGCATTCAGCAAATTTTATGTTGGGTGTATGTGATATTTTTCAAACATTCCCATCTTTTGTATATTTGATACCCGTAATGATGTTATTTGGTATCACCGATACATCTGTACTGATTGCAGTTATAGTTTATGCAACAATTCCAGCAACTAGATATACAATTGAAGGACTTAGAAGTGTTCCAGCTGGTTTACATGATGCGGCAACAATGTCAGGTGTAAACAAATTTCAAAGATTAACAAAAATAGAATTTCCTTTAGCGTTTCCACACATGATGCTTGGTATAAATCAAACAATTGTATTTGCTTTATTTATGGTAATTATTGGAGCATTCATTGGAACAGAAGATTTAGGTCAATATATTTTAAAAGCTTTATCAGATAAAAAAGGTGCAGGTATCGGATTAACGCTTGGTATATGCGTAGCTTTTATAGCTTTGATATTTGATAATTTAATTAGAGCTTATGTTCAAAAAAGAAAAAAACATCTTGGAATTTCTTAGACAATTTTAAAATAAATATAACAATTCAATCTATACAATTTTATTTCGTTGATTAGATTAATCGCAATTTTTTTTAGATTTAAGTCTAGTTAAATGATTTATTCTATCGTCGGCTGCTCTTATTGCTTCATTCGCATTCATTTGTGTTGCAACCATTCCTGGTAACCAGAATAATAATGCACCAACATTTGTTGCTGTTCCAAGACTTTTTTCTGCTTTAGCATCTCTTTTAAAATTTGAAGCTATGGCAATTTCATTATCAAGTTCAGAACATGACATTCTATTATCATTAGGACCCACAACTGTTACGACATGAGGAGTTGCACATGAAGCAACAAATACGAGTATAAACAATGTTGATATAATTTTTTTCATAAGTTTTTATATAAAATTTATTTTTTTAATACAAACAATTTTTTTTAAAAAATTCAACTTAAAGTTTAATTTATATAACTTTTATAATAATATTATTGTTATTCTAAGAAAGTTTTCGACGAGTCATCCATAGCTGTTGCCCATGGGGTATGATGAATTGGAGCAACAGAGCCAGTCACTGGAGATGAAAAGGATTTATTTCTATAAGTTAATATGTTCTCAACTTTATGATGTTCCCATTCTTTAAAATGTTTTCTAATTAATTCAAAATCAATTTTTGGATAATCTGACATTTCATGAAGTTCTTTTGTATATTCAGTTTGAAAATCAATCATTTGATCTGGATTTTCTAATTTTTCTTCCATAGCAACCCATTTATTTATGTCATTCTCAATTTCTTTATCATTTGGTATTTTAATTTTACTCATTATTACATCTCTTGCGTACCAAGCCTGACAATCAAACATATTAAATGTATGAAATTGATCTTGCATGCCAAGATATAAAAGTTTGTGATTATCCTGCCAAACAACTCCTTTGTATAGTTTTGGCGGGTATAATCTATTTCTAGTTTTTAATTTTAAACTCTCTTCTAAAAAAGGAAAATGATGAAGATAACCAGTGCATAAAATTACAACATCTGCTTCTTGTTCTGTACCATCTTTAAAAATTGCTTTTTTACCTTCCAATTTATCAAGGTAATGAACTTCTTTCATTCCTTTTGGCCATTTAAATCCCATAGGATTATGTCTGTATCCTATTGTTACACTTTTGGCCCCGTACTTGTTGCATTGCAGTGCAACATCTTCAGCAGAATAACTACTTCCTAAAACAATTACATTTTTATTTCTAAATTCTTCTGCATCTCTAAAATCATGAGAATGCATAATTCTTCCAGGAAAAGAATTCATTCCTTCATATTCTGGAATGAAAGGAACTGAAAAATGTCCAGTGGACACTACTACAAAATCAAAATTATCTTTTAATATTTTATCGTTAACCTTGTCTTGATAACTTACTTCGAATTTATCATTCTTAAAAGTTGTTCCTACTACTCTAGTATTGAATTTGATTTTACTTTTCATCTTTCCCTTACTTAATCTTCCAATGATATAGTCATATAAAACTGCTCTAGGAGGAAAAGACGGAATAGGTTTTCCAAAATGTTCATCAAATGAATAATCTGCAAATTCTAAACATTCTTTTGGCCCATTTGACCAAAGGTATCTATACATACTGTTATGCACTGGATCTCCATATTGATCAGAACCAGTTCTCCAATTATAGTTCCATAATCCTCCCCAATCTTCTTGTTTTTCAAAACAAACTATTTCGGGAATCTTCTCACCATTTTTTTCAGCTAATTCAAATGCCCTGAGCATAGACAGTCCACATGGTCCAGCTCCTATTATTGCTACTTTTGTCATTTAGTTATTAAATTTAAATTTATTAATTTATTTTACTAACAAATTAAGTGAATTTAAAATAAAATAATTGATTATTAAGAGAATTATTAAACATTACTTTCTCACGTATGTGTTGTATTTAACATATAAGTTTTAATAATATTTAAAGGCAATAAGAATGAAAAAAGTTTTAGTTATAGGTGGTGGGGCCATGGGATCAGCATTCACAGTACCATGTTTAGATAATAATAATAAAGTCACAATTACTGAACCTTATAGCAAAAAATTTATAAGGGATTTATCATCAAAAAATAAGTTTCACTCCAGTTTAAAAATTAAATTATCAAAAAAATTAAAATTTAAAAAATTTTCCGAAAATTTATTAAAAGAAAAGTTTGATTTAATTGCAATTGCACTAAGCTTGTCAGGTATAGATTTCATTGGTAAACAATTAAAAAAGGCTAAGGTAAAAGCTCCAATTCTTATTCTTACCAAAGGATTAAAATATGAAAAAAAAAAGAACAAGATTTTCACAATTTCCGAACAGTTAAAAAGGAATTACAATTTAATGAATATTTCTGTTTTGAAAGGCCCTTGTTTAGCAAAAGAGTTGGCAAGAAAAAATCAAACAAGTGTAATTGTAGCTAATAGAAATATAAAAATTGCTAAACAGATTGGAAAAATTGTTTCAACAAAATACTATTTAATAGATTTTTCTACAGATGTTACAGGTGTTGAAGTTTGTTCTGCAATAAAAAATATTTATTCCATGTTGATTGGAGCAGGTCAAAACTTAAATACATCATCGAGTTTATTTCAAAGATCAATAAATGAAATGAAATATCTAACGAGGTATTTTAAAGGAAAAGAGTCCACTACACTTGGACTTGCTGGAGTAGGGGATCTATATGTAAGTGCGGCAGGTGGAAGAAATAGTAAAATGGGTAATTATCTAGGAAAAGGATATACATTTAAAAATGCAAAAAAGAAATTTATGCCAAATGACACTGTTGAAGGGGAACAATTAGTAAGAGAGATAGCACCGTTTATATTAAGAAGAATGAATAAAACTAGAATTCCTTTAATGATTAATTTGATTAGAGCAATATTGAAGAATAAAAAACTTAAGGTCAATTAAAAAAAATATGAAATTTAATTGGAATTATCCAACAACAGTTTGGGTTGGTGAAAATAGAATAAAAGATTTAACAATTGCATGTATTGATTTGGGGATTAACAGACCTTTATTCATTACCGATAAAGATTTAATTCATCTAAAGTTTATTAAGGAGATCATATCTGAAGTTAAAAAAAGTTTTAAAGAATTAAAATTTTTTTCAAACTTTTCTGGAAATCCAGTAGGAGAAAATGTTGATGAGGGTGTAAATGAATTTAAAAAAAACAATTGTGATGGAATTATTGCAATTGGTGGAGGAAGTGCACTTGATGTTGGAAAGGCTGTTGCATTCATGTCTTGCCAAGATAGACCTATTTGGGACTTTGAAGATGTTGGAGATTACTGGAAAAGAGCTAATGATAAAAATATTGCACCTATAATTGCTATTCCAACAACAGCTGGAACAGGATCTGAGACAGGTCGAGCATCAGCTATTATTAATAAAAACACAGGTATTAAAAAGATTATTTTTCATCCAAAGATATTACCTTCAATTGTAATTTTAGATCCAAAATTAACCATTGAACTTTCTCCAAGACTAACAGCAGCAACCGGTATGGATGCCTTAGCTCATAATCTAGAGGCATTTTGTGCAACAAATTTTCATCCAATGGCAGATGGTATTGCACTAGAAGGAATGAAGTTGATTAAGAGTTCACTATTAGTTGCATTTAAAGATGGAGGGAATATTGAGGCAAGACAAAATTTATTAGTAGCTTCATCAATGGGTTCAACAGCTTTTCAAAAAGGATTAGGGGCCATTCATTCACTTAGCCATCCAGTAAATGCCCAATATAATATTCATCACGGATTATCAAATGCAATTTTTATGCCGTATGTTTTAACATTCAATAAAGCTTCTATAGAAAAAAAAATAACTTCAATTTGTGATTACTTAGGTTTAGATAAAAAATTTGATACTTTCTTGTCATGGATCTTGGAGTTAAGAAAAGAATTGGCAATCCCTCACAAGCTATCTGATGTTATGGATTGTTCTAAGATCAATTTAGATGAATTATCTTTAATGGCATATGAGGACCCATCAACAGATGGAAACCCAAGAAAAATTGATAAAGAGGATCTGAAGGTGATGTATGAGCACAGTATTTCTGGAGAGTTATTCAAATGAAACATATTTTAATTGTTGAGGGAAATTTAAGAGAGGAAAATCAAAATTTTTCAAAAGTTGGAATTCAAACTCATACAGAAAGTTTAAAGGATAGCCTTGCTTATTTCACTAATGAACTAAAATTTGATGTTGTTAATCCATCATCAGATCAAAATATTCATTCAATATCTGACAAACTTGAAAATTATGATGGTCTAATATGGGGAGGCAGTAGCTTAAATATTTATAACGATACTCCAGAAATAAGAAAGCAAATTGAATTTATGAAAGATTGTCAAAAAAAAGTAAAAAAAATTTTAGCTATTTGCTGGGGTATGCAAGTAGCAGTAACTGCTGCTGGGGGTCAGGTTAAAAAAGCAAATAATTCGCATATTGGTATAGCAAATGAAATTGAAGTAAATGAGAATGGAATAAGCCACCCTCTTTATGTAAACAAAGATAAAAAATTTAATTCTCCTGCTTTTAATTTTGATGAAGTTGTAAAATTACCAAAAAATGCGATTTGTTTAGCATCAAATAAGATAAATAAAATACAAAGTCTGTACTTTAAAACGAATGAAACTAAGATTTGGGGACTGCAATATCATCCGGAGATAACTTATGAGAAAATGATAAGCTTAATTGAATTTAGAAAAGATAAGTTGATTGAAAATAGAAAAGTTTTTAAAGACATAGAAGAAGTTGAGAAACATATTTCATTTATTAAAAAAGAAATTTTGGTAACTAACAGAGAAAAAAGAATGTTAGAATTAAAAAATTGGCTCAATCAATTAAATTAAAATAAGCCTTCTATTTCACCCTTATTGTTTAATTTGATTGAGTCAGCAGCTGGTACTCTTGGTAGACCTGGCATTGTCATTATCTCTCCACAGACAACAACAATAAACTCTGCACCTGATGATAATCTTACTTCTCTTACTGGTAGTACATGTCCAGTTGGAGCTCCTTTAAGATTAGGATCCGTTGAAAAACTGTACTGAGTTTTAGCAATACATACTGGAAGATTTCCATAACCTTTTTCCTCAAAATCTTTTAATTGTTGTCTTGTTTTAGTATCAGCAACAACTTCACTGGCATGATAAATTTCTTGTGCAATCTTTTCAATTTTTTTAAATAGAGGCAATTTATCTTCGTAAAGATATTTAAAAGTATCTTTATTTTCTTCACAAATTTCAACTACATTTTTTGCTAATTCTTTAGCTCCTTCTCCTCCATTAGACCAATGTGTACACTTTGAGGCTTTCACTCCTTGAGTTTTGCAAAAATCAAGTAAGGCATTCATTTCTTTATCAGTGTCAGTTATAAAATGATTTACAGCAATAGTAACAGGTAGACCAAATTTTCTAGTATTATTAATGTGTCTTTCTAAATTAATTAAACCTTTTTTTAATGCATCAACATTTTCTTTTTTTAAATCATCTTTTGCTACACCGCCATGCATCTTAAGAGCTCTTATCGTTGCAACAATAACTACACAATCTGGTTTAATTCCTGATTTTCTGCATTTGATATCTAAAAATTTTTCAGCTCCAAGGTCAGCACCAAATCCTGCTTCTGTAACAACATAATCTGATAGTTTAAGACCTGCTTTTGTTGCAATCACAGAATTGCATCCATGGGCTATGTTTGCAAATGGTCCACCGTGAATGATTGCTGGATTGTTTTCTAATGTTTGAGTAACGTTTGGTCTGATTGCTTCTTTTAAAAGAACTGTCATTGGACCTTGTGCGTTTAAGTCTTTTGCATAAATTGCTTTTTTGTCTCTTGTGTATGCAATCGTAATATTGCCAATTCTTTTTTCTAAATCATTTAAATCTGTAGCAAGGCAAAATATAGCCATGATTTCTGAAGCTACCGTTATATCAAAGCCATCCTGTCTCGGATAGCCGTTAGCAACACCACCTAAGTCAACTACAATAGATCTTAAAGATCTATCATTCATATCCATAACTCTTTTCCAAACTACTCTTCTAACATCTATATTAAGTTTATTCCCCCAATAAATATGATTATCAATTAATGCTGAAAGTAAATTATGCGCCGATGTTATTGCATGAAAGTCACCAGTGAAATGTAAATTAATTTGCTCCATAGGAACAACTTGAGCATAACCTCCACCAGCTGCACCACCTTTCATTCCAAAAGAAGGACCTAAACTAGGTTCTCTCAAACAAACAATGGATTTTTTTCCAATTTTATTTAACCCATCATTTAGTCCAACTGATGTTGTTGTTTTTCCCTCACCTGCTGGAGTTGGTGTTATTGCTGTTACCAAAATTAGCTTTCCATCTTTTTTACTTTTTATTCCATCTAAATATTCTAAGTTTATTTTTGCTATATGACGTCCCATTGGGCTAAATGCAGAACTTTCATCTGGGACATTAATCTTAGCTAAAATGTCTTTGATTGGTTGCATTTTAGCATTTCTTGCTATTTGGATGTCTGATTTAACTTCGCTCATTAAAAGTCCTAAAAAAATATAAAAAAAGTTGGTCGATTAGTATCTCTTTTTCAGAGGTTTGGAAATATCTAAAAATTATATATAAAAAAAATATGAACTATTTATATTCATTATTATAAAATTCTCACATGCAAAAATATTCAATATTTAACCTGATTAAAAACGCCTTTTCTAATCATGAAAAATGGGATTTAGCTTGGAAAGACCCATCTCCTAAAAAAGAGTATGATGTAGTTATAATCGGTGGCGGAGGTCATGGTTTAGCAACAGCCTATTATTTGGCTAAAGAACATAAGATTACAAATGTTGCAATTATTGAAAAAGGATGGATCGGTGGAGGTAATATTGGAAGAAATACAACAATCATTAGATCAAACTTTATGTACGATGATAACGCAAGATTTAATGAATTTGGAATGAATTTATGGCGAAACATGAGTCAGGAGCTAAATTTTAATGTCATGTTTTCTCCAAGAGGAATAATTAATTTAGCTCACTCAGATGCACAAATGAATGCCTATGCTCGTAGAGGTAATTCAATGAGATTAAATGGAATAGATGCAGTTTTGTTAAACAGAGAAGAAGTCAAAAAAATTATTCCAATGGCGGATTTTTCAGAGGATGTTAGATATCCAATTTTTGGTGGTTTAGCTCAACCAAGTGCGGGCACGGCAAGACATGATGCAGTCGCATGGGGTTACGCACGTCAAGCTGATTCAATGGGAGTTGATATAATTCAAAACTGTGAAGTAACTGGGTTTGATGTTTCTGGTGGAAAGATTCAAGGGGTGAGAACTTCGAGAGGAGACATTAAAACAAAAAAAATTGGTCTTTGTGTTGCTGGAAGCACAAATGTTTTAGCAGACAAATTAAATATTACATTACCAATTGAGACTCATCTTTTACAAGCTTGTGTCTCAGAACCAGTCAAACCTGTTTTAGATGGAGTAGTTACGTTTGGTGCAGGACATTTTTATATTAGTCAATCAGATAAAGGAGAGATGGTAATGGGAGGTGATTTGGATGGATATAATAGTTATGCACAAAAAGGTAATTTACCGACTATTCAACATGTATTAACTGGTGGTATCGCCCTATTTCCTTTTTTAAGTAGATTAAAGATGCTTAGAACTTGGGGAGGTATAATGGATATGTCAATGGATGGATCTCCAATAATTGATAAGACACATATTGACGGATTATATTTAAATTGTGGTTGGTGTTATGGAGGTTTTAAATCTGTCCCATCTTCAGGATGGACTTTTGCCCATACAATTGCTCAAGATAGAGTTCACGAATTAAATGAAGGTTTTAGTTTAAATAGATTTTCAAAAGGATATTTGTTAGACGAAAAAGGCCTGGGAACAAAAACTTGGATTTCATAAATGCTATATATTAAATGTCCATTCTGTGGATATAGATCACAAAAAGAATTTGCTTATGGTGGAGATGGAACAGTAAAAAGACCAGAGTTAAATCAAGATATATCTGATGAAAAATGGAATGAGTTTGTTTATTTAAGAAAAAGTCCTAGAGGAAAGCATGTAGAGTTATGGCATCATGTAGCTGGCTGCAGACAATGGTTTAAGGTTCAAAGAGATACCGTTACTCATGAAATTTTTCAAACTACAAAAATGAATGAAGAAATAAAATGAGTCAATCACATCGTATTATTAATGAGGGTTTATTAAATAGAAATAAAGAAATATCTTTTAAGTTTAATGGTAAAAAGTACACTGGATATGAAGGTGATACATTAGCCTCAGCTTTACTTGCAAATGGTGTTCATTTAGTAGGAAGAAGTTTTAAATATCATAGACCAAGAGGTTTTTTTGGTGCTGGTGTTGATGAGCCTAATGCAAAATTACAGATTCAATTAAATGGTCATTCTGAACCTAATGTTAATGCTACAGAATTTGAGTTAGTTGAGGGTATAGAGGCAAAAAGTCAAAATTGTTGGCCTTCAGTAGAATTCGATGTAGGAGCTATAAACAATTTTTTAAATAAATTTTTTCCAGCTGGTTTTTATTACAAAACTTTTATGTGGCCAAAAAGTTTTTGGTATAAAATTTATGAGCCATTTATTAGAAAAGCAGCTGGTCTTGGTGTTGCTTCAACAGAGAAAGATAAAGAAAGATATGAACATAAATATGAATATTGCGACTTATTAGTTGCTGGATCTGGTCCTGCTGGTTTATCTAGTGCATATGCAGCAGCAAAAAATGGTGCAAAGGTTATTCTTGCTGAAGATAAACCAAGATTTGGTGGTTCTTTATTAACCGATGAGGTAACCATCGATAATTTATCAGGTAAAGCTTGGACAGATAAAATTATTACTGAGTTAAAAGAGATGCCAAATGTCATAGTTAAAAATAGATCGCAAGTGTTTGGCTATTATGATCACAACATGACAGTTATGTTTGAAAGAACAGGTGATCATTTAGAAAATAAACCTAAATACACTCCAAGACAGAGATTGTGGTATATCAGAGCTAAAGAGGTTTTATTGTCTACAGGTTCAATAGAAAGACCTATAGTTTTTGGAAACAATGATACGCCTGGAATATTTTTGTCTGCTGCTGCTAAAGAATATATAAAAGTCTATGGAGTATTAGTCGGTAAGAAGCCTTTAATATTTACAAATAATGATAGTGCATATGAAACAGCTTTAGAATTTAAAAAACAAGGGATAGATCCAATTATTTTAGACACAAGAGAAGAGCATTCATCTGAATTAATAGATGCAGCTAAGAGTCAAAATATACAAATAAAATTTTCTCATGCGGTAATAACAGCAAATGGGTATAGAAAAGTTAAATCAGCACTAATTGGTAGATTGAATAAAGAAAAAACAGAATTTGAAAATTCTGAAACTGTTGAGTGTGACTGCATTTGTGTTTCTGGTTTTTGGACACCAACGGTTCATTTAGCGTCACAATCTGGAAATAAACTTAAGTTTGATGATCGAATAGATGCTTTTGTACCCAACAAATCAAAGCAAAATGAAACATCTGTTGGAGCCTCTAAAGGTACTTTTACGTTAAAAGAAACTTTAAATGACGGATTTAGATCAGGATTTGATCTTTCAAAAAAGATTACAAATAATAATAACTCTAGCTCTATACCAAATTCAAATGAAACTAAAAAAAATCCACATGATAAATTTTGGTGTTCACCTTTACCTAAAAATAAAAATTTTAAGCGATTTGTAGATTTTCAAAATGATGTAGCTGTATCAGATATTGAAGTTGCATTACGCGAGGGTTACAGATCAATAGAACATGTTAAAAGATATACAACATTAGGTATGGCAACTGATCAAGGTCGTACCAGTAATCTTAATGGACTTCAGTTAGTTGCAAATGTTGAAAAAAAGATAGTTCCACAAGTTGGTCATACAACTTTCAGACCACCATTTACTCCAATTACAATTGGTACAATTGTTGGAAGAGAAGTTGATATGGAATATATGCCAACAAGAAAAACTCCAATGCATACATGGCATGAAAAAAATAATGCTGTTTTTGTCGATGCAGGTGCTTGGAAAAGACCAAGGTATTACAAACAAGGAAATGAAAATTTGTTTGAAGCTTCAAAAAGAGAAGCAAGAAATGTTAGAGAGCATGTTGGTATCTGTGATGTAACAACACTTGGAAAAATAGATATAAAAGGACCCGATGCAGCAGAATTTTTAAATAGGGTTTACACAAATGCATGGTTAAAACTTCCTGTTGGTAAAGCGAGGTATGGAGTTATGCTGAGAGAAGATGGAATAGTGATGGATGATGGAACAACCACTAGAATTTCAGAAAATCATTATCATATGACTACTACAACTGCACAAGCAGCAAATGTCTTGTCTCATCTAGAATATTATCTTCAAGTTGTATGGCCTGAACTGAAAGTTAATGTTTTATCAACAACAGAACAATGGGCAGGAGCTGCGCTAGCTGGACCAAAGTCTAGAGATGTATTGGCAAAGTTATTTCCTGATTTAGATGTAAGTAATGAGGCTCTTCCATTTATGGGTTATATAGAAGGGAATTTATTTGGAGTAAAAGCAAAAATATTTAGAATTTCGTTTTCTGGAGAATTGGCTTATGAAATAAATGTTGAATCGGGTTATGGTCTATTCATGTGGGAAAAAATGATGGAAATTGGAAAAGAATTTAAAATTCAACCATATGGAACCGAAGCATTATCAACTTTAAGAATAGAGATGGGTCATGTTGCTGGCCCTGAATTAGATGGAAGAACCATTCCTTATGATGTTTCTTTAGAAGGATTAGTGTCTAAGAAAAAAGATTTTATTGGCAAAAGATCTTTACAAAAAGAAGCTTTTAATAATTCTGATAGACAAAAAATTGTTGGCTTGGTTCCTACGGATAAAAAAACTAGTATTCCTGAAGGATCACATCTTGTGGTAGATAAAAATGCCAAATTACCAAATCCAAAATTAGGACACGTTTCTTCATCTTGTTGGAGTGTAGAAAATAATAATCCATTCTCTTTAGCAATTGTAAAGGATGGAAAAAATATGATTGGTAAAAAATTATTTGCTGTATCACCTTTAAAAAATACTTCGATAGAGGTGGAAGTAATTTCATCTCATTATGTTGATCATGAAGGAAAGAGAGTACGATCATGACACAAATTTCACCACTAAATTTTGTTCATAAAGTTGGAAAATTTGGTGATCATGAGGGAAAAAATAAAAATGATTTATTAAAAGTTTCAGAGGTAAATGGATTATTAATATTTCAAATTGCACAATATAAAAATTCTAGTTTTGATATTTCAAAGATTAAATTAGATGGTTTGAGTCTTCCATCTTCATTAAATTCGACTTCAAACTTGAATACTAGAATATTATGGTTCGGTCCTAATTGTTGGTTAGTTTTTTCATCTGATTTAGATCTTATTGAAAAAGAAAAAAATCAGTTTAGTGAGACAGTTTTTGCAATTACTGATATTTCACATTCGAGAACAATAATCGAATTAGAAGGAAGTTTAGTAAACGAAGTACTTAAAAAAGGATGTCCATTAGATATTAGCTCTTTAAAAGCGGGAGATTGCGCAAATTCAGTTTATAATGGAGTGACTATAACAATTGATTTTATTTCAGAAAATCCAAAGAAAGTTAGAATATTAGGCTTAAGAAGTTTTGGAGAGTCTTTGCATCATTCTATAACTGATGCTTGTTTAGAATTTGGATATAAAGCTATTTAAATTATTTTCTTGTTGCAATGTAAACTCCAATAGTTGCTATAAAAAAACCTATTAGGTCAATATAAGTCAATATCTCACCAAGAAAAAACCACCCCATAAATGCAGAAACTGCTGGAATTAAAAAAAATATTGAGACAGTTTTATTTGCTGAATTTTTTTTTATTAAATACATCAGTATAGTAAAAGCACCAAATGAAACTAAAAATATTTGATGACTCATTGCTATAAAAAAAGTCGTAGTAAAATCAATATATGGTTTTACAAAAAAAATAATTATTAAAGTGTGAAATAAACATCCACCAATTGCTTGGTAAAAATTACTAACAGATAAAGGAAGGTTATTACTTATTTTTTTTTGCCAAATTGTAGATGATGTTATGGCTATTAAAGCAATTATAGTAGCTGTTAAACCTAATATAGGTATATCGACGCCTAAATCTAAACCTAAAACTAAAATAGCACCTACTAGACCAAGAATTCCACCAAACCACTGTTTTATTGTAATCTTTTCATTCAAAATAGGACCACTTAATATATTTGTAAAAATCGGTTGCAGAGTTACGATCAAAGCCGCTATTCCAGCTGGCATCCCGATTGATATTGAATAAAACACTCCTCCTAAATAAAATCCATGGAAAAGCACTCCACTAAAGACAGACTCAATAAGATTGTTCTTTTTTATTATTATTGAATTTTTTGAATAAAGAGAAAATAAATAAAATCCAACAGCTACAAAAAAAAATCTAAATGCTAATGCAGCAAATGGATTGCTATTATCTACAATAGGTTTTGTAGTAATAAAAGCAGAGGACCATAACAAAACAAATATTAATGGGTATATTCTAATCATTTAAGGTTTATAAAATATAGTAACAAGTAAAGTAAAGAAAACCAACACTACATTAAAAAACTCTAATCAATAATATTTAATTTAATTAAACTGCTCTGTTTAGTTTCCTTGCACCACAATTCATAGCTCTCACACATTCTCCAAAGATGATCAAATGCTCTTTGAGAAATTTCTAAAGGAAAATGACTTTTTGTATAGTATAAATCAGGAAATTGAATTAATTGTTTCATAGTCACATCTTTTTGTATATTTAATAATCGAATAGTTTCATTAGGTATTTTTTTTTTTGTTTTTTTATCTATATAATTGTTTTGCTCTAACTCTCTTAACCATTCATCATGAAATTTACCACTGCTTATATGACTATAAATATCTGACCCAATAAATGCGTCTATAGCATCTATATTTGATAATTCGGAATTTTTATTCTTTATATTTACAATATTTTGGTAAATTACTTCAGCAACGAATAAAACATACGGACGATCTTTAGATTTTTTCATTTAATCTCAATATTTTTTTACTGCAGCATTAGCTAGAATTAAATTTGGATCTAAAAAAATTTTTGATGATTTTACAGTTTTAATAGATTTAAAAGCAAAAATAGCAATCGGCAACTCAGTACAACCTAAAATAATTTTTTTACATTTTTTTTTAATTAGATAGTTGATTGCAGGTTGAATAACTTTAGCAGCTCTTTTTACATTACCCATTTTTACATCTTTAATGGCCTTATTAACACTTTGTTTTTGAAGTTTTGTATTTGGAAAAAATAATTCATAATTTTTTTTAAAAATTTTATCGTAGACTTTAGTTTTCAAAGTACCTTCAGTTGCCAATAGACCTATTTTAGAATTTTTTTTACATTTTTTTTTAGTATGATTAAATACCTCTTTTGGCATATTAATAATTGGTATTTTTATTTTTTTTTGGAGATCTTCATACCAGTAGTGAGCAGTATTACATGGTATTACTATGAATTTACATTTTGCTTTTTCTAATTTCTTACATCCATAAATTAAACTTTTTAAAACCTTTTCATATTTTTTTTTTGATGAAATATTTTCAAATCTATTTGATATGGTTCCTGTTGATTTTCCAATCGACTCCGGTCTTCCTGGAATATCAGATTTATTGTATAGAAAAAACAATGGATAATCTTGATCAATTTTTCCTCTATACTGAATTGCCAATTTGTTACAGAAATCTAGTCCTGCTTGAGTGCCCATTCCTCCAAGAATACCAATCATAATTAAATTATTATTTTTTTAGAATAAATTATTGGCTATAAAAATAAAATAAATCTTTAAGATTTTTTATTAATATAGCCAATAAATAGAATTGTGAAAATTATGCAGTTTTTAAGTTAACTGCTGAAGGACCTTTTGGACCATCTTCAACATCGAAAGTCAAAGCTTGACCCTCATCTAAACCATTCATACCAGCATCTCTTACAGCTGAAACATGTACAAATACATCTTTTTCTTTATCTTCTCTCTCAATAAATCCATAACCTTTGGTTGGATTAAACCATTTTACTTTTCCTTGTAGACTCATATTTTTACTTATTGTTAAGTTAATTTATTACTTATAATTAAGTAATTGTAGCTTTCTTTAGAATTTTTAGACTTTTGTCAACAAAATTGATCTTTATGTTGAAATTTAATTTTAATTGTTGTTAAGAAGTTTCGTTAAATATAAAGAATTAATGTCAACTTTATAATGTGCAAAGGGTTCACAGGGCTTAAAATTACACTTTTCAAATAATTTTCTTGCAGGTTCAAAAAATTTTCCTGACCCTGTTTCGATACTTATTCTTTTAATATTTAATTTTTTTGCCTCATAAATTAAATGATTTATTACTTTTTCACCATTTCCTTTCTTTCTGAAATTATCATGAACTCTAATAGATTTAAATTCTCCATGATCTTTATCTAAAAATTTTAGAGCACCACAACCCATCAATTTATCATTCTCCCATAAACTCCAAAATTTAATTGATGGTATTTTTAATCCTGGAATATCTAAAACGTGCGCACTTCCCTCCGGTGAAGCTGCTCTAAGTTCTATAAAATGCTTTGTAAGAAGATCATTTACATCAGGATGATCAAAATTTCCTTCAATTGATTTAATCATTTATACAAAGTTGTTATGTGACCCATTTTTCTTTTGTCTTTTATCTCTTTTTTTAAATAATCAAAGAAAAATTCATTATCATTTAATTTCAAATTTTTTCTGTAAGGTTCTATCTGATTTCCTATTAAATTAATCATTTTTGCATTAGATAATTTTTTAAGTGGAATTTTTTCTAGAGAACAAACAGCTCTAATATGATTCTCAAACTGACTTATATTATAAGCATTGATAGTTAGATGGCCAGAATTGTGAACTCTTGGTGCGATTTCATTCACATATAAATTTTCATTTCTATCTATAAAAAATTCTACACATAAAGTTCCTACATATTTTAATTCTTCTGCAATTCTGATCGCCCAGTCTTTCGATTTATTAAATAGGTTATTACTAACTTCAGCTGGTATTTTTGAATATTTTAATATTTGATCTTCGTGAGTATTTTCTATTGGTTCATAAATTTCATAATTGTTATTACTAAACCTTGTAATAATAACTGAAATTTCTTTTTTGAGCTTTACAAGTTTCTCTAGTATATATTCTTTTGAAAAATCAATATCTATTTTATCTATATCTTTGATATCTTTTATTGGGTATTGACCTTTGCCATCATAGCCTAATGTTGTTGTCTTTAAAATTCCGGGAAGCAGATCTTTTAAGGAGTCTAGATCAGATTTTTTTTTTACAGATGTGTATTGAGTTGTTCGAATATTTAATTTATTTACAAAATCTTTTTCAGCAAGCCTGTGTTGAATAAGTCTGTTTATAGATGGCTTCGGTAAAACCCTTTTTTTTTGATTTATTTGATTTAAAGTTTCATAGGGTATATTTTCAAATTCATAAGTAATTATATCTACTTTATTAACAAATTCTAAAATTTTTTGACTGTCATCATATTTACCAAATATGAACTCATTACAGAAATTTTGTGCTGGTGCATTTATATCGTCACAAAAAATAATTGTTTTAACATTTAATTTTTTTGCAGCAATAGAGAGCATGCTACCAAGTTGACCACCACCAATAATACCTAAATTTATTTCTGACATTTTTTATTTAGGTTTTTTTTTCACTGATCTTGATTGTGATATTCGCCACTTTTCTAATTTTTTTTTTATATGTGAATTGTTATTTGCAATAATCGATGATGCAAGGAGTGCAGCATTTATTGCTCCATCTTCACCTATAGCTAAAGTTCCAACTGGAATTCCTTTCGGCATTTGAACAATTGATAAAAGGCTATCTAACCCCTTAAGTTTTTTGCTTTCAATTGGAACCCCTAAAACAGGAACAGATGTTAGAGCCGAAATCATCCCTGGTAAGTGAGCCGATCCACCAGCTCCAGCAATTATCACTCCAAAATTATTTTTTTTTGCTGAACTTGCAAATTCATACATTCTTTTCGGAGTTCTATGTGCTGAAATTATTTTAGTTTCATAGCTGACGCCAATATTTTTAAGGACTTTTTCAGCTAATTTCATTGTTTTGTAGTCTGATTGACTACCCATAACAATTGCTATTTTAAGATTTTTATTCTTTTTCATGAATTATTAAGTTTAAACTTTATTTCAAAATTAAATTAAAATTTCAATAAAATAAATAGAATTTAAAAAAACATATTGATATGGTTTAAATGGAATTAATAAAATGAGATTTAGAATTGACAATCTTCAATACTGTAATTGGACTAGAGAAGTTTTTAAAATTAATAGAGAAGCTGGTCTTGATGCAGTGCACGTTACAATAGTATATCATGAGGATTTTAGCGAACTAAATGAACAAATTAAAAAATGGCAAAAATTATTTGAAGATAATTCAGATTTAATTTTTTTAGGTAATAGTTTTAAAGACATAGAAAAAGCTAATAGTCAAAAAAAAACTGCTATTTTTTTTGGTTTTCAAAATTGTTCACCCATTGAAGATGATATAAATCTAGTAGAAAAGGTTCATCAATTAGGCTGTAGGTTTATGCAGTTAACTTATAACAATCAATCTTTATTAGCGACAGGTTGCTATGAAAAAGTTGATAGCGGAGTAACAAATTTTGGCAGGGAGGTAATCAAAGAAATGAACAGAGTTGGTGTTGTTATTGATATGTCTCATTCAGCAGAAAAGAGTACTTTTGATGCCATTGAACTTAGCGAAAAACCAATTGCTATCACTCATGCTAACCCATCTTTTTGGCATGCAGCAAAAAGAAATAAATCCTCGGAATTATTAAAAACATTAAGTGATAGTGGTGGTATTTTAGGATTATCTCTTTATCCACATCATTTAAAAGATAACACAAATTGTACGATAGAAAGCTTTTGTGAAATGGTAGCAAAAACAGCTGATATAATGGATATAAAAAATATTGGGATTGGTTCAGATCTTTGTTTAAATCAACCAGATGAAGTTGTCGAATGGATGAGAAATGGAACCTGGTCAAAAAATAAAAATTATGGAGAAGGTTCAAAAAATAAACCAGGATTTCCTAAACAGCCTGATTGGTTTGAAGATGCAAGAGGTTTTAAAAACTTAGAAACAGGTTTAAAAAAAGTTGGTTTTTCAGAGACTGAGACTAATGGAATATTAGGTAACAATTGGTATAATTTTTATAAAACAATTTAGATATGAATGTAGAATTAAGGGATCCTAATATTATAATGAAGTTAACAAGACTTGGTTCTTTTCATCAATCAAGATTATCTTTTTTAAGAAGTTTTTTAAGTGAATTTAAAGACTGGAAATATAAAAGAGATTTATTCGATTTAGATCAAGAGGGTTATGGCACAGCAGTATATTCATTTAAAAAAAATGCAAGGGTCTATTCTTTAATTTGTTATGCTAACAAAATTAACGACGATGAAAGATCAGATAGAGTGATTGCAACTAAATGGGATGCAGCTTTTACACTACATGATGGTGTTCCTTTAAAGGATGATATTGAAAGATTAAGAAATGAAGTTCCAAAACAAGAAGTTGGTAGATTGTCTTACAAAGAACTAACATTATCTAGAGCAAATAAGTCTGTTAGGGTATTTGACCATGTTGTTGAAAGCTTAAGTAATGGCAATCAACCAAATTTAGAGCTACTTGAAAAAGTTGGATATTTATACAGAACTACAGCAGTTTATGGATCAGGTAAGTTTGGTTTAGCAGATCGATTTAGAATACAAAATAGAGAGGAAATTAATGGACCGTTTAGATTAGAAATGATGCTGGTTTATTTGGTAAGACAATTCACATTTGATCAAGTTAATCATGTTGCGCAAAATAGAAATCCTAAATTAGCTGTTAAACTAGATCCTGAAATTTGCAGAAATTTGGGAATAGGAAATTCAACTGGATTAGGAATGGCCCCGTTTATTGTTAACCATCCAACTTTACTTAATAATTGGATACTTAGTAGGGAAATAGCACTCAAAAAAATTAGAGAAATTAAAATTGTTAAAACTAAAGATAAAGATTTATTTAAAGACTGTGTGAAAAATTCTCTTAAAAATATTACTAGCTGGAATACAGAAAGTGAATATCAACTCAAAAAAATTAAACTTTTGTTAAATGATATTAGAAAATTTATTAATTTTTTAGATAATGAATTTAATTTTCAAAAAGATTATCCTTTCAATGAAATTTATCTTTGGTTAGAGAAAGAGACTTGTGAGGAGTGTATTGAATACGTTGTCTCAATTATGATGGAGCCATATGGTGATATAGTTCGGCCATTGATTGGGCAGATGAGCTCTGAAGAAGAAAAATACTTTAACATTCCAACTGAGCGTAATGTGGGAGATTTAAAGAAGATTTTAGAGAATAAATATTCATATATTCTAAAAATTAATTTTAAAACAAAAGGAAGTAATCAAAAATTTTGGTTTATATCAAAAAATAAAGAAGAGCCAAGATTAGCTAATCGTTTTGAAGAAAATGGTGCGGATTTAGAACAACCTCTGGCAATAGCAAGAGATATAAAAAAATTATATGAAAGACTATTGCCTTTAAAAGATAATTTAAAGATTAATCAATTTTTAATTGAGAATTCTGATTTAAGACATGTTGTTAGAAGAGCTTTTATTATCGAAAAATTTCCATATTCTGAAATACAAGATAACACTATTGGAGAAAATTTAGTTCCAATTGATATGTTACGATTAAAATTATCTTTTTTTGGAGCTTTAAAATTTGATCCAAGATCTGACAAGTGGTTGAGAATATGCATGTTTCAAGGTGCGCCACTCCCAAATGAATTAAAAGATTATGATGAGCAATGGGTTTATAAACCCAGTTTTAAATTATGAAATCTTTAAGTGAGATAGAAACTACAGCTAAAAGAGCAAGTCGGGCAGCTGGATATTCGTGGGGTATAGCAGAGGAAGTTGGAAAATCTATAAGAATATCAGAATTATTTGGTTTTCCAGGAATTAAACATCTAAATCAATACTATCAAAATAAAAAAAAAAAAAATTTTGAAGAGATAAAATTAATCAATAAGATTAACAAATCAGATGGACCATCATTTTGTCCAATTATATTGGGCGTTAATTTTATTGATCAAGTGAAGAATGTTGAAACTTTAACAAAGTGTTCAGTTGAAAATTTAGCTTATCCATTGTTACTTTTGCCCTTTTTAAGTAGAGGTTCAGAAATTATTGGAAAAAAATTATTTATTTCATTTGATGATTGTAAATTTTTATTGAATTTTAATGTTAGTATTTCCTCTAATTTTTGGAATAAAGAAATACCAATGCTAGCAAATCAAATAGAAATAAGCTTTCTAAACAATGAAGATAATTTTTCTGATCAAGATTGGAAAAGCCTCTATAAACTTGCAGAGGATACATTTGTAGAAGAAACAGACAGTTTAAAAGAGGGTGCAGCAGGTGCTGGCTTAACTGATAATGATTAAAGAAGAAGATTTTAACGAAAAAGATTTGAAGGAATTAGATGATATATGCGATGAGTGTAAAGAAAAAGATGAAAGTGTTTCTCAAAATTTAATATTAACAGGTTTTAAAATTTGCAAATCTTGCAGAGTATCTAAAACTATTTTTCCAATTTAAATTTGATTTACTGGTAGAACGTTCATTCTACTCATTACAAAAGATATTGATAAAAATACAATTATTAAAAAAGATAAAAAAACTATTCCAAATGATTTAAAATTTGATTTTAAACTTAAAATTTGTTTAGTAGAAATAATTAATGCAGCAAATATCCAAAATTGTGTAAGAAAAATAATTGTAATCATTAAGTCAGGTGTGACAGCAAAAAATCTTAATAAGCCAGGAGCATGAGCAAAGCCAACTGCTGTAAGTATTTTTTTAAAAGATGCTTTAGTTTGTTTGTCAGGAAAAATTTTTACACCCAATACATATATTAAGATTGACCACACTAACCAAGTCAAAATTGCAGTTAGCCCAGACATTGCAACTGCTGTTTTAATTACTGTATTTGCAGCAACCGCTCCTGCAATACCATCTAAGATCATTATTATTCCAGCAAAGTAAATTGAAGCTTCACCAAAATTTTTTGGGTCACTATAAAGTGATTTATCTAACTTTATAGATTTAAATATAATATTTAGAAATTCACCAAACATTTAATTTTTTTTGTTTTTTTCGTCTTTATAAGAAATAATTAATGGGAAGATTATTAATGCAATAATAATAAGAATGCAAATTGCAATTAAAAAAGCTTTAGACATTGAAGTAAAAAAGGGAGGGGATTAACTCCCCTCCCAAAAAATATTAACCTTTTACTACTTCTCTTGTATTTGCGTTGAAAGACTCTTTAAAAGGAATATCAACTATAACTGCATCCACAGGTTTTCCTGGAGTATCTGAGTATTTCTCAGGTAAATGCACCTTGTATTTTGTGCCAACTTTACCTTTTGGAAAACCATTAGAATTAAGTGTTCCATCAAATGGAACATATCCCATGGCTATATTAGTTTTCTTTTCAGGGTGATACCATGGTGAAGTTATAAATCCTACAGGGTCACCACCATTTTCGTTTGATATTAACCAAAAATCTGGAGCATAATCATCAATTGGTTTTCCACCAAGTTCAAAACCAACTAATTGTAATTTATATGGTTTTTTACCAGCTTTAATTTCAGCACCCATTTTTTCTAAAGCAGCTTTACCAACATAATCGGATTTTTTATTCCATTCACCTTTTCCAGATAAAGAAACTTGATAGCCCAAATTACATTGATAAGGATTGTGTTGTTGATCCATATCTTGTCCCCAAGAAAGAATTCCAGCTTGAATTCTTCTATGGTGTGCTGGTGCTATAACCATTAAATTATGTTTTTTTCCTGCTTCAAGAACTGCATTCCACATATCATCAGCATACAAAGTTGCATCTCTTAAGTATATTTCATATCCAGCTTCTCCAGAAAAACCGGATTGAGAAATTACACAACTTCTACCTGCAACTTTTACTTCAGCTAAACCATAGAATGGCATATTTTCTAAATCAACTTGATCACCTAATAAATCTTTCATTAATGCTTTTGATTTAGGACCTTGAATTTGAACAGGACATGCATCTATTTCTTCGACAGTACAATTGAATCTTCCGTCAGCATTAACTCCTTGAAGATACATTCCAATATCTGAGTCTGATAAAGAGAACCAAAACTCATCTTGTGAAATTCTTAAAAGAATAGGATCATTCAATACTCCACCATAAGCATTACATAAAATTACATATCTAGCTCTCATAGGAGAAATTTTTGTTGCATCTCTTGTGATTACGTAATCAACAAATTTTTCTGCATCAGGACCCTTTACTTGAATTTGTCTTTCAACAGCAACATTCCACATTGTTACATGATTTACGATAGCATCATATTCTACCATTGCTCCACCGTCTTCAGGCTTCACATAACCTCTTGGATGATAAATACGATTGTAAACTGTAGCTCTCCAACAACCTGCCTGCATTGATAAATGCCAATAAGGAGATTTTCTCACCCTTGTTGAAATTAACATTTCAACTTTAGTTGGCCCACTTTGTCTTAAATTGTATGGTACTTTTCGATCTGATTGATCAACAGAAGTAACATGTTTTAGTTTAGTATAGTCAAATTCTTTAGACATAACCATTCTCCTTCAACCACTTGTTAGTTTCCTTCAAGCCGCCGAATGTATAAATGTGGAAGAAATCAGTATGCGATTTAACTTTCCCAATTAAATCATTAGGGTCTTTAGGTTTTAATAAATCTAACGCCTTACTAAAATTAGATTTAAGAAAATTTAAGGAATTTTTTGCTCCAACAATATTAGCAAATTTAATTAAGCTAGATATTTTTAGAGGTCCAGTAATTCCCACATGCACTGGTACATTTTGTTTAGAAATAAAATCTATAATAGGCTGAGGATCTAATAACCATTGGGTTACAATATAGTCAGCATAAGGCTTTTTATCTATCATAGCTTTTTCTAAATCTGAATCGGATATATCAGGACTCCCCTCAGGGTGTCCAGCAATTCCTATTGTCATCTCCTCAAAATAACCAGTCTCTAAAAGTTGAAACGAGCTATCAAATTTACCAAGAGGCTCTCTACCCCCACCTATAACCAAAACCTGTTTTACCCCTCCATCTTTACATCTTGAAACATAATCTTTTAACTGCTTTTCATCATGCATCGATCGTGCTGGAAAATGAGGCACAGGATTAAAACCTTTTTTTACTAGCTCAACTGCCTGTTGAGCTGTTTCTTTATAATCTCCTCCAGGTAACATGGTGATATAAATATCATTTACATGAGGTACAGTTGATAGATCGGTTTGGGGACCAATTTCCAAAGAAAATTTCATTTCTTGATCATTATCTTTTTTAAAAAACCTGTCAAAGAAATTCATTTGAAGGTGTGGCGAAATATGTTGCCAAAAATTGTGCCCATGTTAATTTTTTTTGTGGATCAAAATCTTAAAAATTTACCTTTATCAAAAGTACTAGATATAGAGAAACTTAATAATGTTAATCAACCGATAGAAATAGCTAATGGCCTACCTAATGAGTGTTATACAAAAAAGGATTATTTTGCTTACGAAAAAGAAAAGGTTTTTTTTAACAAATGGACTGTAATTGGTGTAGCAAGCTCCATACCCAATCCTGGAGATGCCAAACCATACAATCTACTCGGGATTCCACTAATCTTGGTAAGAGATAAAGAGATGAAGATTAGAGTATTTCATAATGTTTGTAGTCATAGAGGTTTTAAACTTTTAAATGAATCGTGTAACTTAAAAAATGTAATCAGATGCCCTTATCATTCTTGGTCCTATGAGCTTAATGGAAAACTTATCGCTACACCACACATTGGTGGCTTAAATAATCATAAATCAGAAAATTTTGATAAAACAAAAAGTAACTTAAAAGAGGTTAAAACAAGAGTTTGGATGGATATAATTTTTATAAATATTAATTCAAATGAAATTGATTTTGATGAATATATTAAACCTTTAGAAAATAGATGGCAAAAATTTATAAATAAAGAAGATCATAAATCCCTAGTTCATTCAAATGATTATGGTTATTTTAGTCTAGATGTAAATTGTAATTGGAAGTTTGCAATAGAAAATTATTGTGAGAGTTATCATTTACCAACAATTCATCCAGAGTTAAATAAAGTTTCAAATATTAATGATCATTATCACATTCAAGGATTACCCAATAGATTTGCTGGACAAGGAAGTAAAAAATATGAACAACCTGCTAAAGGAAACAAAAAATTTAATATTTTTTCCAATTGGGACAAAACTATGTTAAAAAATTCTGAGTATATCGCTTTATTTCCAAATGTAATGATAGGTTTACATTTAGATCATTTTTATGTTTTTTGGTTAGAACCTTTGTCAATGAATAAAACAAATGAACACATGCAAATATATTATGTTGGCAACGATAGTGCAAATGGTGAAGAGTTAAAAGAATTAAGAAAAGAAAATTCAAGATTTTGGAAAGATGTTATGTTAGAAGATATAAATGCAATTGAAGGAATGCAAGAGGGTAGAAATTCACCAGTTTACAATGGTGGAAATTTTTCTCCAATCATGGATCAACCAACCCATCAATTCCATAAGTGGGTAGCAAATAGTTTAATGGAGTAATACTTAAATGGCACTTAAAGATGTTGGTAATAAAGTTCCTATATACAAACTTAAGACTACTGATGAAGTAATGAAATATTATGATGAGTGGGGTGAAAAAGATAAATATAATAAAGATATGGTTGAGTGGAATTACACAGGGCCACAAGAAACTGTAGATGTTTTTAGAAGATATACCGAAAATAAAGACATGCTTATATTTGATGCAGGATGTGGTACTGGTTTAGTAGGTTTACAATTAAAAAAATTTGGTTTTAAATATTTTCACGGAGCTGATCTATCACAAAAATTACTCGATACTGTCCCAAAACAACTTTATCAAAAACTAATAAAAGTTGACTTAAATAAACCTATTGATGTTAAAGATAATTTCTATGATGCAACAATGTGTGTTGGAACTTTTACTTTTGGACATGTAAAACCACAAGCTCTAGATGAATTTGTTCGTGTTACAAAAAAAAATGGATTGATATGTTTTACAATTAATGAAGGTATTTATAAAGATTATGGCTTTGATAAAAAAATCGAAAATTTAAAACAAGATAATAAATGGGATGAATTAGAGTTTTTTAAATCAGATTATATTGCAAGCAAAGATGTAAATGCTTGGCTTGGATTGTATCGAGTAAAATAATGAAGATTATATTAATAATGGGGCTACCTGGATCTGGCAAGACAACTTTAGCAAATGAATTAGCTCCAATGTTAAATGCAAAAAGATTAAATGCAGATGAAGTTAGAAAAGAAGCTAATGATTGGGATTTTTCACAAGAGGGAAGAAAAAGACAAGCCAAAAGAATGGCAGAATTTGCCTTAAAAATGAAAGAGGATGGAAGTTATGTTGTTGCAGATTTTATTTGTCCAACACCTGAAGCAAGAAGTTTGTTTCCAGCTGATTATATAATTTGGGTAGATACGATAAAGGAAGGAAGATTTGATGATACTAATAAGATGTTTGTTAAGCCAAATAAGTATAACTTTCATGTTACTACTCAAGATGCTAAAAACTGGGCACCAAAAATATATAAGGAGATTAAATAATGGCTTACAAATGGGATAACAAAAAACCAACAGCACAGATGTTAGGAAGATGGCAACCATTTCATGATGGCCATTATACTTTGTTTAGAGAAATTATAAAAAAAACTGGTCAAGTTTGTATTCAGATTAGAGATGTACAAGGAGTAGATGATAATCCTTTTGATTTTGAAACAGTAAAAAAAAATATTGAGGAAAGACTAAATCCAGAATTTGAGGGAAGATTTAAAATAATGTTAGTGCCTAATATTACCAATATTTGCTATGGTAGAGGTGTGGGATATAAAATTGAGGAGATTGTATTGCCCGAGGAAATACAGAAAATTTCAGCTACTAAAATTAGAGCTAAGATGAGAGAAGAAGGGAAACTTAAATAGAATTTTTAATGAACATAAAGGTTAAAAATTTATCTAGTGGAATATCTATTATTACAATTAATGAACCTAAAACATATAACTCATTATCATTTAAAAATTTAAAAGATTTAATTAAAGTTTTTAAAAAACTTGATAAGGATGAAAAAACAAAAGTAATTATTCTTGAAGGATCAGGTAAAGGTTTTAGTGCTGGGCATAATCTTAAAGAGGTTAAGAATTTAAAAGTAAGAAATAAATATCAAAGATTATTTAATCTATGCTCTAAATTGATGCTTCAAATTATCGAAGGAAAAAAACCGGTTATAGCCAAGGTTCATGGAGCAGCTTATGCTGCAGGTTGCCAATTAGTTGCCAGCTGCGATCTAGCCTATAGCACAAATGATGCTTTGTTTGCTACACCAGGTGTAAATATAGGATTATTTTGTAGTACCCCAATGGTGGCTGTAAGTAGAAAAATAAATAGAAAACCAATGATGAAAATGCTTTTAACTGGAGAACCTATTAAAGCTAATTATGCAAAAGAAATTGGATTGATTAATGATTATTTTTCAAAATCTAAATTAAACAATGAAGTTATTAAGATAGCTAAAAAAATTGCATCAAAATCTAATCTTACGATTAAAATTGGAAAACAAGCTTTTTATAAACAATTAGAGATGCCACTGAGAAAAGCGTATGCTTATACCAGCAAGATGATGACAATAAATATGATGGCTATGGATGCAAAAGAGGGGATTTCAGCTTTTTTAGAAAAAAGAAAACCAAAATGGAAAAATAAATGAAATTAAAAAATATTATAACTATTACTTTAATTATTTTAGGACTTTATTTAATTTTTACTTTTAGAGATCATAATTTTAGAAGAGCTATTGATGCCTGTATTGCTGGTAGTCAAAAGTTAGATAAGCCAATGACTGTAGAAGAGGCCAAAGTATTCTGTGAAAAAGAAATTATGAATAATTAATGAGTGATATAAAAGAAATCCTCTCTAAATATAAAAAAATTGCAATGATTGGTGTCAGCAATGACCCAACTAAAGCATCAACGATTGTTATGAAATATATGCAAAAATATGGTTTTAAAGTTTTTCCTATTAACCCTAAAGCTAAAGGGCAAAAAATTTTAGGAGAAGAAGTTTTTGAAAAAATAACAGATATTAATGATCAAGTTGATATTGTTGATGTTTTCAGACCATCCAAAGAAGTTGTAGATATCGCAAATGATACAATAAAAATTGGAGCTAAAGTTTTATGGTTACAACTTGGTATTCGAAATGAAGAAGCAAGATTATTAGTTGAATCAAATAATATACAGTATGTTGAAAATAAATGTACAAAAATGGAATATCAAAAGCATTTTTTAAAAATTAGACAAGCTTTTCCAGTACTTCAAGAATAACTTAGTTTTTATTTATTACCCATGCACGGTGATAAAAATCGTCAATATTTTTTTGTATTAAAGATTTAGCTAGAGACTCAGCTTCATTTTTATTTATAAAAGGCCCATATTCTTTTTTTGTTTTCTCATCAATAGTACTTATTTCATTTGGGTTTGTATGAGTTCCTTCGATAACAATATAATTGATCATATTGGTTATTTATTAATTATTTTTTAGTTTTAAATGTGGCATTTTGATAATATGAGATACTGATGAAAAAAATATTTCTTATATATGGTCACTACGATGATAAATCTTTTAATGCCTCAATCAGAAATACTTTTATAGATACCGCAAAAGAAAAAGGTCACTCGATTGACTCTGTTGATCTATATAAAGAAAAATTTAACCCAGTTTTTGCAGGTGAAGAACCTGATAATACAGTTTTAGATCACAGAAAAAGAATAGATGCTTCTGATACTATTGTTTTAATCGCTCCTATTTGGAATTTTAGAATGCCAGCAATTGTAGAGGGCTGGATAGATAAAGTTTTAGCACCACCCTGGGCTTTTAAATTTAAACAACTTTGGGGAAATTACGGTTATCCAATTGGAAATCTTAGAGATAAAAAAGCAATAATTTTTTGTACTTATGGCTCACCAAGATTAGCAATTACAACTTTCTTTTTAAATCTGCCAATCCGTAGACTAAAAAGAGGAGTTTTTCATATGTGCGGCATTTATAATATTAATTACAGAAGATATTTTGCTGTACCATTTGTAGGTGAAGAAAAGCGAAAAAAATTCCTTGAAGACGTCAAAAAGACTGCTCTTAACATTTAATATTATCTTATTTTATCTTTTATTCTCAGTTAGTTTAAAAGCTGATTTACTTAATCCAAGTAGCTCAATTAAACCAAAAGAGGTTATTCAAATTCAACTTACTGGATTAATGAAAAATGATGATCATTATAAAGATAGCGGAATAGAACAAACTTGGAATTTTGCACATCCTAATAACAAAAAAAATACTGGTCCTCTTCCTAATTTTAAACAAATGATAAAAGGTAGATCTTACCAAATGCTTATCAATCACATTAGTCATACGATTAATGAGGTTGGGAGTAGTGACAAATGGGCTCAATTTGAGGTTATAATTCTTGATCAAGAAAAGATTTATCACAAGTTTAATTGGCAGGTAGAAAAATACACTAATGATGGCCCCTTAAAAGACTGTTGGTTAACTACGATGGTCTCAAGCCCAATTCCATTGGGAAGTTCAATTTGATTGTTTTATATACAATTTTGTTTCGTAATTAATAAAAATTTAGTAGAAATCGTTTAATGAAAACTAAAACAAAAGTAGTAGTTGTTGGTGGTGGAGTAGTTGGTGTAAGTGCTCTTTATCATCTTGCAAAAAAAGGATGGTCTGATGTTGTTTTGGTTGAGAGAAAAGAACTAACTTCTGGCTCTACTTGGCATGCCGCGGGACTGCTTCCACTTTTTAATATGAGCTATTCCGTTGGACAGCTTCATAAATATGCAGTTGATCTCTATAAAAAATTAGAGGAAGAAACAGGAAAAAATGTTGGATTCAGTGTTGTATCAAATATTCGTTTAGCAAGTACAAAAGATAGAATGGATGAATATCATCAATATGCTGGAGTAGCTAAAACAATTGGAGTAGACGTAAAATTTTTAACTCCCCAACAAGTAAAAGAAATTTGGCCTTTGTGTCATACAGACGATTTAGTTGGAGCTATTCAACATCCTGAAGATGGATATATTCAACCAGCAGACTTAACTCAAGCACTTGCAACAGGTGCAAGAAATAGGGGAGCAGAAATTTATAGAAACACCACTGTTTTAGCTATGAGACAAACTAAAGATGGGTGGATAGTGGAAACTGACAAAGGTTCAATTGAATGTGAACACGTGATATCTTGTTCGGGAAACTTTGCAAGACAAACAGGAGAAATGGTTGGATTAGATATCCCAGTTATACCTGTTGAACATCAATACATAGTGACAGAGCCACATCCAGAAATTCAAAAAAGAAAAAAAGAGGGTCTACCTGAGATGGGAGTACTAAGAGATAGTGACAGCAGATGGTATATGAGAGAAGAAGCTGGTGGATTAATTTTAGGTCCTTATGAAGATGGAGCACCTGCATGTTATGTTGAAGGACCATCAAAAAATTCAGAGTATGAATTATTTCAAGAGGATTTGGATAGGCTTGCTCCACATATTGAAGGTGCAATACATCGTGTTCCAGCTTTTGGAGAAGTTGGAGTAAAAAAAGTTTACAACGGAGCAATTTGTTATACGCCTGATGGTAATCCTATAGTTGGTCCAGCTTGGGGATTAAAAAATTTTTGGATTAACGAAGGACATAGTTTTGGAATTACAGCTGCAGGAGGAGCAGGTTGGCAACTAGCAGAATGGATTGTAGATGGAGAACCAACAATTGATATGCTTGGTGTAGAACCAAGACGTTATGGAAATTACGCTACTAAATCTTATTTAAAAGCAAAAAATGAAGAAGCTTATAGTCATGTTTTTATTGTTCATTACCCAGATGAAGAAAGACCAGCAGCAAGACCACTTAGAACTTCACCTTGTTATGAAAGAATGAAAGACCTTGGAGCAGTTTTTGGTCAAAAATTTGGATGGGAAAGACCTAACTTTTTTGCAACAGATGGTATGGAACAAAAAGATGATTGGTCTTTTAGAAGATCAAAATGGTTTGATGCAATAAAGAAAGAATGTGAAAATGTT
>CACOQC010000004.1 GCA_902629215.1 uncultured Pelagibacteraceae bacterium
AGAAGAATTAGGTTAGAGCAAATCGAAAAAGAAAGATTAGAAAGGATTAACTTAGAGAAACAAAAAAAACAGGAAGATATTGAAAAAACAAAATTAAAGGAAAAGACCTTAAGGGAGGAGGCTAGATTAGAAAAACAAAGAAACAAAGATATAAAATTATTTTTAAGAAAAGAACAAGCTATTTTAAGAATTGAACAAGCTGAAAAACAAAAACAATTTTTAAAACAACTTCAATTAGATCGTCAAATTGAAAAATTTAGAATTAGAGAAATCAAAGAATTAGAAAAACTTGAAAAAATTGCTTTAAAAGAAAAAAGAGAGGATTATCAAGGACTTCAAGAAAGAATTGATAAACTTAAAGAAAAATATCGAATAATTAGAGATCAAAAAATTAGGGAAAGAGTAGAGGCCTTAGGTGTTACACTACAAGGCGATGAAGATAGAGAAACTTTATTAATAAAAGAAAAAGAATATACTTTAGCAAGACAAAAAGTTGAGTTTGCTTTAGAAAGTTTTTTTAGAAGTGCAAGCAGTTTAGTATTTCAATTAAACAAACGACATATCACAAGAGAGATGTCTATTTTTCGTTGTATTGATAGAAGATTTGAAACTGGAGAAGTTTTTATTAAATGGGATGAGTCTGAGGATGATGAGTGGTTATTATTAATTTATATTAAAGATAACTCACCTGATAAAGGTATTGTGATTGAGGATAAGACAAATCCTGAAAAAAACATTTCACATGAGTTTAGAAATGTAGATATATTTAAGGCCTCAGATACAATGGTAGACTCATTAACGCAACTCATTGCTAGAAAAAGAGCTAAAAATAATAATTAATTATTTATCTTTAATTAGGTATTATTAAAAATGATTTTAGGCACTATTTTTTTAATAATTCTTTATTTAATCTTAAAATATACTATCGCTTGGATTACGTATTATAATAATTTAGATCCAAGACTTGGAGACAGCACTTGGCGATTTACATATGATTATCCTGTTATAGGAGAAAGAGATATCTCAGATCTAGATGATAAAGATTTTGTAAGACTTAGAAGAAAAAAAAATAAAATTGTATTATTAATGTATTCAATTGTACTTATTATGTTTATTGCCTCAATGTCTTTATTGAGTCAATTTTTATTATTTTTTTTTAGCTAGTTTTAATTGTTTTTTATTTTTAAGATAAAGGAAAAAAGCAACTATTTCATAAACAAAAGAAAATAAATTGAAAATAATAGGTAGTTTAAAAAAATTATATAAGAATTTGTATTTAGGCATTTTTTTCCAAAGTACCAAAAAAGCCTCAGCACCCTCTAAAACTTTTCCACCATCTTTAACATGAAGTCTACGAAGAAGCTCTTTGCTATCTTTAGAGGTTTCTTCTGTGGCTAAATTATTATCAGTAATATCGATCCAATCTATTTCTTGAATTTTTTCTTTTTTATATAAATCAATCTCAGCCTTACATATTTTGCAAGAATTATTAAAATAAACTTTCATAAGATTTAATAATTACAAAAAAATGAAGTTCTGTATATGCGTAAAATACACATGTTGAAAATTCTACTAAACGAACTATGTATTGTTATCTATGAGTAATTTTTTCGAAAAATCAGATTTATCAAGAAGTGTTGCGGAAAATATAATCTCAGACACATTACAAAAATGTGATGATGGTGAGCTCTATTTAGAAAATTCAAAATCAGAATCTATTTTATTAGATGATAATAAAATTAAAAATTCTAGTTATAGCTCAGATTTAGGTTTTGGGTTTAGAGCTATATCAGATGAAATTGTTGCCTATTCTCATTCAAATGAGATATCCAAAAATTCACTCAAACAATCCTCCGAAAATTTAAAATCAACATTAAAATCAGCAAATGGAGTTTATAACCATGAAATACCTAAATCTAATAAGAAATATTATGAGAATATTAATCCAATAGATCAAAAGACACTTAATGAAAAAATAGAGATTTTAAATAATGTGAATAATTATCTTCGATCAAAAGATAATACTGTTAAGCAAGTAACAGCAAATTTTCTTGGAGAGCAAAAGTCTATAGAAATAATTAGATCTGGAGGTGAAACACTTACAGATATTCGTCCTTTAGTGAGATTTAACGTAACAGTAATGCTTGAAAAAAATGGGAGAAAAGAGACTGGTGTATATGGTGTTGGTGGAAGAAAATCATATGATGCATATTTAAAAGATCACAATTGGAAAAATGTTTGTGATGAAGCTCTCAGAATAGCTTCAATAAATTTAGAGAGTAAACCTGCCCCAGCAGGAGAAATGAAAGTTGTTTTAGGACCAGGTTGGCCTGCTATTTTAATTCATGAGGCGGTAGGTCATGGTCTAGAAGGAGATTTTAATAGAAAAAAAACTTCTGCATTTCATAATTTAATGGGGGAAAAAGTGGCAAGTGAAGGTGTCACTATTGTTGATGATGGAACTATTGATAATAGAAGAGGTAGTCTCACAATAGATGACGAGGGAACCCCAACAGAAAAAACAGTTTTAATCGAAAATGGAATACTAAAAAATTTCATGCAAGATAGATTAAATGCTCGACTAATGAAAACTAGATCTACTGGAAGTGGAAGAAGAGAAAATTATAGACATATAGTGCTTCCAAGAATGAGAAATACTATGATGTTAAATGGTAATCACACACAAGAAGAAATGATTAAATCAGTCGATAAAGGTATTTTTGCTGTCAGTTTTGGTGGTGGACAGGTTGATATTACTTCAGGGAAATTTGTATTTAATTGTACTGAAGCATATGAAATTATTAATGGCAAAATAGGATCACCTATTAAAGGTGCAACACTTATTGGCGACGGTCCATCTATTTTGAAAGAGGTTTCAATGGTTGGAAATGACATGATGTTAGATCCAGGAATTGGAACCTGTGGAAAAGCTGGTCAAGGTGTCCCAGTTGGAGTTGCCCAACCCTCTATACTAATAAATAAAATGACAGTGGGTGGTACAAAACTTTAATGATTAAAGATCAGGATTATTTATCTCAAAAAGCATCTTATTGTCTAGATTTGGCAAAAAAATTAGGAGCAACAGACTCAAATGTTGTTGTAAGTAACTCAATTTCTGAGACAGTAAATTTCAGAAATCAAAAATTAGATGAATCTAATAGATCAGACAATCTTGCTATAGGTATAACAACTTATATTGGTAAAAAAAAATCATCAATATCATCTTCAAACCTATTAAAAAACAATCTAGATATTCTTATAGAAAAATGTATTGAAACTACGAAAAATACTCCTGAGGATGAATTCAATTCCCTTCCAGATCAAAATCTACTTGCTAAAGAAGTGAAAGATTTAGATTTATATGATGATACTCATATAAAAAATGAAAATAAGATAGAATATCTAACTAGATTAGAAGCCGCAGCTTCTTATGATAAAAAAATAGTAAATACAGAGTCTAGTTTTACCGAAGATAAATCTAACTTTATTTTAGCTAACAGTGATGGTTTTTGTAAAGGTTATAAAAGCTCATCATTTATAGCATCAAGTGTGACTGTAGCTAAAGATGACAAAAGCATGGAGCGTGATTATGATTATACAAGCAAAAGCCATCTTATAGATATTGAGGACGCAGAAGCATTAGGTAAATTTGCTGCAGAACAAACTATTAGAAAACTTAGCCCTAAAAAAATAGGTAGTGAAAAAATTGCTATAATTTTTGATAAAAGAATTGCAAAAGGGATTTTAAGCACTTTTTCTAGTGCAATATCTTCATCTTCTATTTCAAGAGGTACCTCTTTTTTAAAAAATATGATCAATCAAAAAGTATTCTCAGATGAAATAAATATTTATGACAAACCAGATATATTAAAAGGTCTTGGCTCTAGAAGTTTTGATTCAGAAGGCGTCGAAACAAATACTTTAAAACTAGTGGAACAAGGAATTTTAAAACATTATTTGATGGATACTTATAATGGAAAAAAATTAAACCTTAAATCTAATGGAAGATGTGGAGGAACAAGTAATCTTTATTTCGACAATGGAAAAATTTCTTACAAAGATCTTTTAAGTTCTCATTCAAGATGTCTTTATATAACTGAAACTATAGGCCATGGAAGTAATATAGTAACTGGTGACTATTCTGTTGGAGCTACCGGTTTTCTTATTGAAAATGGTGAATTTAAGTATCCTATAAATGAAATAACAATTGCAGGTAATTTCAAAGATATGTTTCAAAATATCACTCTCGCAAATGATCTTGAATTTAAATATGCAACAAATTCTCCGACTATGATGATTGAAGGAATGGTTGTAGCAGGCAAATAATTAATTTATTCAAAATTTTTTAAACGGTATTCCCAATTACCCATTCTTGAATATGTTACCCTTAAAATCATGGAAGTTTTTTGATCATACCAAATATCGAAATCTAATCTTTTATCTTTAGGTAAATTCATATCCTTTGATCTTAGTTTAAAATGATCAACTTCAAAAGTTTTTCCATAAAGATCAATTTTTTCTTTAGCAATAAAAGTAACAACTTGTTCTTTAACACTTCCTGAAATCGGACTAATTTGACTATCACTCTGTAAAATCTTATGACTCCACCAATTTCCTACAATATTATTAATAGATGCTTCTCCTGAATAAGAAGAACCTTTAATATTAAATTTATTTTTAGTTTTATCAAAAACTAAAGCAACAAATTTTTCCTTATCATTTTGTAAAGTTTTAGATTCATAAGAAATTAATTGATCGTTTATGTATTTTTCTTGACCATATCCCTCTACTTGAAAAACTGTAGCTCCAAGAAGTTTAACAGAAAACTTTATTTGATTTGTTACTGTTGTCTCATCCCCTTTTCTTGTAAAAAAATAATAATTGTATCCTATTAACTCTCCATTTCTATAAATGTCCATTTCAATTTTGTTATACTTCTTATAATGGTCTGTATGTGCAAAAACATTTGTAAATAGTAATACAATAATTACAATTAAAATTTTTTTCATTTAATGAATACAATAATAGACTTTTTTTATAATAGAAGTAGTTTATCAAAAAATGTTTTTAAAAATTAAGAAAATACCAAAAGTTAATTGGACATCAGATAAACCGCATAATCTTAAACCAAAATTTTCAACATTCTTTTTTTTATGTTTTGGACTAATGTTATTCGGATTAGGGGAAGGTTTGTTAATTGTTTCTTTCACGGGGGCTTCACCATGGAGTGTTTTAGCCCAAGGAATTTCTCTTAATATTAATTTAAGTATTGGCACAATAACTTTATTAATTAGTATTGCTGTTTTAATTTTATGGATACCTTTAGGTCAAAAGCCAGGAATGGGAACAATTTTTAATGCATTAATAATTGCATTAATGATAGATCTTTGTATCAAATTTGTTCCTACTCCATCAAATTATATTAATCAATTAATTTTAGCAGTCATATCTGTAATTACAGTTGGTATTGGTGGAGGTATATATTTAGTTTCTAATTTAGGAGCAGGTCCAAGAGATGGATTGATGATTGGTCTACAAAAAGTTACAAATTTTCCAATAGCAGCTGTTAGAGCATCTATAGAAATTTCAGTCGTAAGTATTGGATGGTATTTGGGTGGAACAGTTGGAGTTGGAACTTTATTATTTGCTTTTGGAATAGGTCCTTGTGTTGCTTTAGGACTTTATTTAGTAGATAAGATTTTTGACTAAGCTGCAGCCCCAGCTTTTTCGCTTCTTTTTCTTTCGTGTGGATCTAGGATGGCTTTTCTTAACCTACAAGACTCTGGTGTAATTTCCAAAGCCTCATCAGTATTTAACATACTTAATTGTTCTGCAATTGACATTTTTCTTACTGGAGTTAGGACAACATTTTCATCTGTTCCTTGAGTTCTCATATTCGTTAATTTTTTACCTTTCATAACATTAATAATCATGTCTCCTGGTTTAGGGGCTAACCCGACAATCATACCAGGATAAACAGGATCATTGTGAGTCACAAACATTTCACCTCTTGCCTGTAAATTGAATATTGCGAAAGCAACAGCTTTGCCTTGTTCCATTGAAATTAATGCGCCGTTTCTTCTTCCTTCCATATCTCCTTCAAACGGGCCATAAGTATGAAAAATTCTGTTAATTACCCCGTTACCTTTTGTTAATGTTAGAAATCTACTCGTGTATCCCATTAAACCTCTTGTTGGAGCATGGAATATAAGCCTTTTTTTATTTTTTCCAGTGTCTTTTAATTCAATTAATTTACCTTTTCTTCTATTCATAGAGTCAATTATTTTTGAAGAGTGCTCTTCGTCAAGATCCATAGTAATTTCCTCTATAGGCTCAAGTTTATTTCCATTTTCATCTTTCTTATACAAAACTTTTGGAGGGCTTACTGTCATTTCAAATCCTTCTCTTCTCATTTGAGTGAGTAAGATTTCCAACATTAGCTCTCCTCGACCACTTACTACAAAAGAGTCATTGCCACTATTTTCAGAAAATGTAATTCCAACATTATTTTGGGCTTCTTGTATTAGTCGGTCTCTTATTTGTGTACTTGTAAGTTTTTTTCCTTCAGTTCCAGCTAATGGAGAAGTGTTTACAGTAATTGTAATAGACATAGTTGGAGGGTCAATTGGAGTAGCTTCAATTGGCTCATTTACCTCAAGGTCACATATAGTATCTGCAACGTTAGCTTTTTCTAATCCGGCAACAACGACAATATCTCCCGCTTCACCAACTTCAATTGGAACTTTTTTTGTTCCTTCATATCTAAAAATCTTAGTCAATCTACCTTCATCAACTTTTTCACCTTTTAAATTAATTGCTTTAATTGTTTGATTAGCTTTAGCTGTTCCTTGTGAAATTCTGCCAACTAAACTTCTTCCTAAAAAACTATCAGCATAAAGAAGCGTAGAAAGCATCGCAAAAGGTTTTGATTTATCTAATTCAGCTGGTTTAACATGATCTATAATTTTATCTAAAAGGGGATTTAAATTTTCTCTAGGACCATCAACTTCTTCATCAGCCCATCCAGATCTTCCACTGGCATATAAAACTGGGAAATCTAGTTGTTCTTCATTAGCATCTAGGCTTACAAATAAGTCGAATGTTTCATCAAGAACTTCGTTGGCTCTTTGATCCGATTTATCTAATTTATTTATAATCACAATTGGCTTTAAACCTTGTTTTAATGCTTTTGCTAAAACGAATTTTGTTTGAGGCATCACACCTTCAGCAGAGTCTATTAGTAATAAAGCTCCATCAGCCATACTAAGGACTCTTTCAACTTCGGCAGCAAAATCTCTATGGCCAGGTGTATCAATTATATTTATTCTTGAATCTTTCCAATTTATCGAGGCAGGCTTGGCTAATATTGTAATGCCTCTCTCTTTTTCTAATTCTCCAGAGTCCATCAATCTTTCATCTACAACCTCATTTTCTCTAAATGAACCACTTTGTTTCATTAGGTTGTCAATTAAGGTTGTTTTGCCATGATCAACATGGGCAATTATGGTGATATTCCTTATAGAATTATTCATAAATCTGGGTTCTTATACATATTTAAACACTTTTGAAAACTTAAAAAAAACTACACTAGGCTTGAAAAAATTAAGTACTTTTTTTTTAATTTGTATTTTTTCGCTTTTCGCGTTTTAATTTTCTTTTTTCTTTAAAGCTTAATTTCGGTTTTTTTTTAATACTAGAATCTTTAAATGATTTTCCACTATACCTTTTCGACATAACAATAGTTCTATATTACAAATTTTTTAAGCAAAAAAAAAGGGCAGTAAAAACTGCCCTTTTTGAATTTTTGTTTGAGATTAATGGGGATTACATTCCCATTCCGCCCATTCCGCCCATTCCACCCATGCCACCCATTCCACCGGGCATTCCAGCAGGAGCCGCATCTTTTTCTTCAGGCTTGTCAGCTATCATTGCTTCAGTTGTAACTAATAAACCAGAAATTGAAGCCGCATCTTGAAGTGCAGTTCTAACAACTTTAACTGGATCGATAATACCTTTAGCAAACATATCACAATATTCTTCATTTTGTGCATCGTAGCCATGAGTTTTTTTATTCTGTTCTAACAATTTACCAACTACAACTGAACCATCCACTCCAGCATTCTTAGTAATTTGTCTAATTGGAGATTCTAATGCTCTTCTAACCAAATCAACGCCAGCTTTTTGATCTTCACCTTTTACTTTTACTTTATCTAGCTCTTGAGCAGCATATAATAACGCACATCCACCACCAGTTACAATACCTTCTTCAACAGCAGCTCTTGTTGCATTTAGTGCATCTTCAACTCTGTCTTTTCTCTCCTTAACCTCAACTTCTGTAGCGCCACCAACTTTAATTACAGCTACACCACCAGCGAGTTTAGCTAATCTTTCTTGAAGTTTTTCTTTGTCGTAATCAGAAGTTGTTTCGTCAATTTGTTGTTTAATTGATGAACATCTTGCTTCGATATCAGATTTTTTACCACTACCATTTACTATAGTACTGTTATCTTTATCAACTTTAATTTTCTTACAAGATCCAAGATCATCTAGTTTAACATTCTCAAGTTTAATTCCTAAATCTTCAGAAATTACACTTCCACCAGTTAAAATTGCGATATCCTCAAGCATGGCCTTTCTTCTATCACCAAATCCTGGAGCTTTTACAGCAACTACTTTTAGGCCACCTCTTAATTTATTTACCACTAAAGTGGCTAAAGCTTCACCTTCAACATCTTCAGATATAATCATTAATGGTCTCCCAGCTTGAACAACTGCTTCCAAAAGTGGAACCATTGGCTGAAGATTTGTCAATTTTTTTTCATGTAAAAGAATAAAAGGGTTTTCTAACTCTGTTGTCATTTTATCACTGTTAGTAATAAAGTAAGGAGATAGATATCCTCTATCAAATTGCATACCCTCTACGACATCTAACTCAGTCTCAATTCCTTTATTTTCTTCGACTGTGATAACACCTTCGTTACCAACTTTTTGCATTGCTTTTGATATCATTGTTCCAATTTCTTTATCACCATTAGCAGAAATAGTTCCAACTTGAGCAATCTCATCGCTATCTTTAACTTTCTTAGCAGATGATACTAGATTTTGTTTAACAACATCTACTGCTGCATCAATTCCTCTTTTAACATCCATTGGATTCATACCAGCAGTTACATATTTTACACCTTCTTTCACGATTGCTTGTGCTAAAATAGTGGCAGTCGTAGTTCCATCACCAGCCTCATCATTAGTCTTGCTTGCAACTTCCTTAACCATTTGAGCGCCCATATTTTCAAACTTATCTTCTAAATCAATTTCCTTAGCAACTGAAACACCATCTTTTGTGATTCTTGGAGCACCATAAGATTTATCCATAACTACATTTCTTCCTTTTGGTCCCAATGTAACTTTGACTGTGTCAGCCAAAATGTTTACACCCCTTATCATTGCTGCTCTAGCTTCAGCATCAAATTTAACAATTTTTGCCATTTTATTCTCCTTTGATTAAATTATTTACTCGAAATTCCCATAATGTCAGACTCTTTCATTATGCTATATTCCTTGCCATCAATTTTGACCTCTGTTCCTGACCATTTGCCAAAAAGAACTTTGTCGCCAACTTTAACATCCATTGGAACTAATTTTCCATCTTCAGTCTTTGCACCACCTCCAACAGCAACTACTTTACCCTCTTGAGGTTTTTCTTGTGCAGTATCAGGTATAATTATTCCACCTGCAGTTTTTTCACTGCTATCTAAAACTTCTATAAGAACACGATCGTGTAATGGTCTAAATTTCATAAATTCTCCTTTATAAATATGAGCTTCATATAGAGATTGGCCATACTATTTCAAGATAAAGATGAAAATAAGTTCTGTAAAAAATATAGGAATTTAGGGATTTTTTGGTTTATAGATTATTTTGATGACTAAAAATTTAGATAAAATTGGACTTAGCTCAATAGCAGACAATTATCAGCTTTTTTACATTGATTTGTGGGGAGTTATTCATAATGGTGTTAACTTACACGATGAGGCAATCAATGTTTTAAAACAAATTTCAAATAAAAATAAGGATTACATTCTTCTAACAAATGCACCTAGACCAAATAATTCAGTAAAAAAATTTTTAGAGAAAATGGGCATGGAAAAAGAAATGAGAGACCACGTTTTTACTTCAGGAGAAGCAGCATTAAATTACTTAAAAAAAAACTTTTTAAATAAATCTTTTTTTTCATGTTGGCCCACCAAGAGATTTTGATTTGTTTAAAGATTTTGAAGAAAATAAATTATCTGATATTCAAAAAAGTGAGTACATTTTGTGCACTGGATTATTTGATGATCACGATAAAGACTTAGTTTTTTACAAAGATTTATTTGAAAAACATTTAAAAAAGAAAATGATCTGCACTAACCCAGATCTTATTGTTGATAGAGGGAGCGCAAGAGAACTTTGTGCTGGGTCTGTTGCAATGGTTTTTGAAAAAATGGGTGGAGAAGTTGTGTATTTTGGCAAACCTTATCCAGAGGTTTATAATCAATCAATTGATAATAAAAATAAGAAAATTCTTTCAATAGGTGATAACTTAAATACTGACATTAAAGGAGCGAATTTGTTAAATTATGACTCACTAATTATTTCAAATGGAATTCATAAGCATGAAATTAAAGAAAAAGGAATTGAAAAAACAGCAAAATCTTATGAAACAATTTGTAATTTTATTCAATCAGAACTTAAATGGTAAAATCAGTAAAAATATATAGCAATTTTTATATCAAATCTAACCACAAAAATTCAATTTTATTGATAGGTAATTTTGACGGATTACATTTGGGTCATCAAAAATTATTTAAACTAGCTCAAAATTTTAAAAAAAAATATTCTTTAAAAATGGGTGTAATGACATTTGAACCGATGCCAAAAATGTTCTTTAATAAAAATTTGAATAATTTCAGAATTTCAAACCAAAAACAAAAAATAAATTTGTTAAAAAAATTTGATGTAGATTTTGTAATAGTTAAAAAATTTGATAAAAAATTTTCAAAAACAAAGTCAATTAATTTTATAAAAGATATATTGAATAATAGATTAGGAGCTAAATTTGTATTTGTTAGTAATAATTTTAGATTCGGCAATAAAAGAGAAGGGAACGTAAAACAATTAATTCAGTATGAAACATTATATAATTATAAAATAATTAAACCTAAGCCATTATCTAAAAATAAAAAAATAATATCTTCAACTTTAATACGCAAATATTTAGAAGATGGAAAATTAGATAAAGCGAATAAATTTTTAAACAGAGAGTGGTCTATTGAAGGCAAAGTAATAAAGGGAAGACAATTAGGAAAAAAAATTGGATTTCCAACAGCCAATATTGATATAAAAAGTTATATTTTGGCTAAGCCAGGAGTTTATGCGGTTAAAGCAAAAAAAGAAAACACTACAAAATTTGTTAGAGGAATAGCAAATTTAGGATATAGGCCTACTTTTAATCAAAAAAAAATATTATTAGAAGTTCATCTATTTAACTTTTCTGAAAATTTATATAATAAGTATTTAACAGTAAATTTTTTAAAATTTATAAGAAAAGAAAAAAAATTCAAAAATATTGGCCAATTAAAAAAACAGATAAAAATAGACTTACAAAAAGCAAAAAAAATATAATGAGCAAATTTCAAATTAATTTACCAAAAACTGCTTTCTCAATGAAAGCAAATTTACCCGTGAGAGAGCCTGAATTTTTAAAATTTTGGGATAAAATAAATCTTTACAAGGAGTTAAGAAATTCACGAAAAGGTCAAGAGAAGTTTGTTCTTCACGATGGCCCTCCTTATGCGAATGGGAATATACATATGGGGACAGCGCTTAATAAAATTTTAAAAGATATAATTGTAAAATTTCACCAAATGGCTGGCAAAGATTCTGTTTATGTTCCCGGATGGGATTGTCACGGTTTACCAATAGAATGGAAAATTGAAGAGCAATATAAAAAAAATAAAAAAAATAAAAATGAAGTCCCTATAGTTGAATTTAGAAAAGAATGTAGAACTTTTGCAGAAAAATGGATTGAGGTTCACAAAGATCAATTTAAAAGATTGGGCGTTATAGGAGATTGGGAGAATTATTACTCAACAATGAGTTACGATGCTGAAGCTCAGATTGTAAGAGAGCTTGGAAAATTTTTGAAAGAGGGCAGTTTATATAGAGGCTTCAAGCCAGTATTATGGTCAACTGTAGAAAAAACAGCTTTAGCAGATGCAGAAGTTGAATATCAAGATCATAAATCAGATACTATTTATGTCTCGTTTCAAGTAAAAAAAACAAAAGTTGAAGAATTAAAAGATAGTGAAATTATTATTTGGACTACTACTCCATGGACTATTCCTGCCAATAAGGCTTTAGCTTATAATGAGGGATTAGATTATTTATTAATTAAAATTTCTGATGATGGAGATTTTAAGAATAAGAAGATTGTTATTGCAGAAGCTTTATTAAATTCAGTAAAAAAAGATTGCAAAATTGAAAGTCATGAAATTTTAAAAAAAATTAAAGGAAAAGAACTAAAAGATACAGTTTGCAAACACCCTTTTTTTGATTTGGGTTATGATCATGATATACCATTACTAGAAGCTCATTTTGTAACTACAGAACAGGGTACAGGAATTGTGCACTGTGCTCCAAGTCATGGCCCTGATGATTTCAACTTATGTTTAAATAATGGGATTAAAGCGATTGAAACTGTGGATGGAGATGGCAAATATACAAAAAATGTGGCTTTGTTCGATGGAATTCATATTTTTAAAGCTAACCCTCTAGTAATAGAAAAACTAAAAGAACAAAAAAAACTTTTAGCTAATGGTGAGCTTATCCATTCTTATCCACACTCTTGGCGATCAAAAGCACCTTTAGTTCATAGAGCAACACCACAATGGTTTATTTCAATGGAAAGTCATAAACTTAGAATAAAAGCATTGAAGGCCATAGATGACACAATTTTTTATCCAAGTAAAGGTAAAGAAAGATTAAAATCAATGATTGAAAGCAGGCCTGATTGGTGTGTATCTAGACAAAGAGTATGGGGAGTTCCACTTCCTATTTTCGTAAATAAAAAAAATGGTAAAATTCTTGTAGATGATGAAGTATTTGAAAATATAGCTCAAATTTATGAAAAGGAAGGATCAGATTGCTGGTTTTCTGATGATCCTCAAAAATTTTTAGGAAATAATTATAAAGCAGAAGAATATGAGAAATTAAGCGATATTGTTGAAGTATGGTTTGATAGTGGTTCGACACACTCTTTTGTTTTAGAAAAAAGAAATGATTTAAAATGGCCAGCTTCCATGTATCTTGAAGGTTCAGATCAACACAGAGGTTGGTTTCATTCATCACTATTACAGTCTTGTGGAACAAGAGGTAAAGCACCATTTGAGGCTATTTTATCTCATGGATTTGTAGTTGATGGCAAAGGTTTAAAAATGTCAAAGTCACTTGGAAATGTAATTGCTCCGGAAGATATTTTAAAGAAATATGGAGCAGACATTTTAAGAATTTGGGTAGCGTCCTCTAATTATGCGGAGGATTTGAGAATTGATTATTCTATTTTAGATCAGCATGCAGATTCTTATAGAAAAATAAGAAATACTTTTAGATATTTATTGGGTAATTTAAACGACAAATTTGAGGAAATTGATTTAGAAAATTTAGATTTAGAGAATTTACCTGAATTAGAAAGATTTATATTAAATAGAGTTTATTCTTTAAATGACAGATTTACAAAATATTTTAAAATTTATGATTTTCATAATCTATATAAGGAATTATTAAATTTTTGTACCGTAGATTTATCGGCATTCTACTTTGATATAAGAAAAGATGCACTTTATTGTGACACTTTAAATTCAGATAAAAGGAAATCATGTATTATAGTTTTAAATATTCTATTAAATTCTTTATTAAAATGGTTTGCACCAATACTTTCTTTTACTACTGAGGAGATATATCAATTAGTTTCTAAAAGAATTAAAAGTATTCATCTTGAAAAATTTCAAGATTACCCAAAAAAATTTAAAGACAAGGAACTTGAGAAGAAATGGTCAGAATTAATTAAAATTAGAGATATTTGCAATATTAGTATTGAAGAAAAAAGAGCTAGCAAAGAAATAGGCTCAAGTTTAGAGGCTGAAATAAATGTTCAACTAAACAATAGTTATAAGAAAATAATTACAAATATTGATTTAGCAGAATTATGCATAACGTCTAAAGCAGAAATCACTTATGATGATAAAGTTGATATTGTTGTTAAAAGCAAAAAAGCTTTGGGTGAAAAATGTCCTGTGTGTTGGAAAATAAGTCGAGAGCCTTGTATTAGACATCCGAAAAATGCTTAATTTTTTTAAAAAAAATTTTTATATAAATTTCTTTATAATCATTTCAATTTTTTTCTTAGATAGAGTCAGCAAAATATATGTAATTAATTCTTATGATAATAATTTAGGCAATGATTTATTCAGTTCTAAATATTTAAATATTATTTTAATTTGGAATGATGGAATAGCTTTTGGTCTTTTTTCTGATAATAATCAAATATTTTACAATATAATATCCATTATCATTTTGCTGATTATAATCATTTTATTTTATTTAATGATAAAGACAGATAGTTATAAGAAGTATGTTTATATGATCATAATTGGAGGTGCGTTGGGTAACTTATTTGACAGGCTTGTTTATAATTCAGTACCTGATTTTATAGATCTGCATTATCAAGGATTTCATTGGTTTGTGTTTAATTGTGCGGATATTTTTATTACTATTGGTGTAATTTGCCTTATTTATGATGAAGTTTTTTTGGAGAAGAATAGAAATGGAAATAATGCATAAAAAATTTGTTTTTATAATTTTGGTTTTTTTTATTTATTTAACTGGATGTCAATCTATTAAAGATGGATTAGAAGGAAATAAGAAAACTAAAAGTTCAGAAGAATTTTTGATTCAAAAAAAAAATCCTCTTGTACTTCCACCTGATTATTCTAAATTACCTTTACCAAAAAATGTCTCTCAAGAAGAACTAAAAGCTGAAAATGAATTTGATTTAGAGAAAATTATAAAAAAAGACTCCAAAACAGTAAAAAATAATTCTGTAGAAAAAAATAGTTCATTAGAAAAATCAGTAATTGAAAAAATTAAAGATAATTAATGTTAACTAAAGATATTAAGTTAAAAAGTTTCAGTAAAACCAATCCAAAAAAAATTATTAAAAAAAAATTAAAATTAATAATAAAAGAAAATAGCCAGCTAATTAAATCATTAAGTAAAAATTATAAAGATAAATATAATTTTAAAAAAATTAAAAACTTTTTTGGTAATAACAACGTAAGATTAATTGGGATGGGTGGATCTGTTCTTGGCTCGCAAGCAATTTATTACTTTTTAAAAGAAAAGATAAAAAAAAAATTTTTCTTTATCGATAATTTTACACCTTTAATAAAAAATAATCACAAATCAAAAGTTAATAATTTAATTATTTCAAAATCAGGTAACACTCTAGAAACAATATCCAATGTAAATATTTATGTTAAAAATAATGATAAAAACATTATTATTACTCAAAATAAACCAAGCTATCTACGGGAGCTTGCAACTAAACTAAAATCTGAAATTGTACATCATAATAATTTTATTGGTGGAAGATATTCTGTTTTATCGGAAGTTGGAATGCTTCCAGCAGAATTAATGGGATTGAATCCAAAAAAATTTAGACAACTAGATAATTTGATTAAGAATAAGAATTTTTTAAATCTATTAATTAATAATACCACATCAATCTTAGACTTTTTGAAAAAAAAAAAATTTAATTCAGTAATAATCAATTATGACTATAAATCTGATTATCTATTTAGGTGGTATCAACAATTGGTAGCTGAAAGTCTTGGAAAAAAAGGTAAAGGTATTTTGCCAATTATATCAACTATGCCCAAGGACAATCATAGTGTGATGCAACTTTATCTTGATGGATTCAAAAATAATTTTTTCACTATTTTTTATTGTAAAGAAAAATTTTCTCAAAAACTTAATAAGAATAAATTGCTTGAGGCTTATGAATATTTAGGATCTCAAAGTATAGATAATATTCTTTTTAATAAAAAAAGTGCAACAGAGAGAGTCTTTAAATTGAAAAATATTCCATTTAGAAGTTTTGAGATAAGAAATAGAAATGAAAAAACTTTAGGAGAATTATTTTGTTATTTTATATTGGAAACGATTTTATTAGGAAGAGCTTTAAATATTAATCCCTTTGATCAACCCTCTGTGGAATTAGTAAAAGAAGAAACAAAAAAATTATTCTTTTAAAAAATTCATAAAAAATATTTTGGAATTTCCATAATTTTTTTGTTCTAAGATATTTACAAAATTTGGAAAAATATCTTTTTCACTAGTATGTCTATGCAAAATAATCATACTATTTTTATTAAGAATATTTGACTGATTTATTTTATTTAAAAGTAAAGTAATTTTTTTTTCTTTAAAAGGAGGATCTAAATAAATCAAATCAAACTCTTGATTAAATTTGTTAAAATCTATTTTGTTTAATATATCTTCGTTAATAATTTCACATTTTTGATTTAATTTTAAATCATTAATATTTTTTTTTAATATTTCTATTACACTTAAATAATTTTCTACAAATAAAACAAAGTTCGCACCTCTTGAAATGGCCTCAAGTCCAAAAGATCCAACACCACAAAACAAATCTAAAATTTTAGAATCTTTTAAATTAATCGAGAATTTATTTGAGTGAATAAGTATATTAAATATTGATTCTTTGACCATATCTTTTAATGGTCTTGTATTTTTATCTTTTGGTTCTAAAATTTTTTTTCCTTTAAATTGACCCCCAATAATTCTCATTAATCAATTACTTTATATCCAATATCTTTACGATAAAAACCTTTATCCCAATTAAGAATATTTATGTTATCAATTGCATTTCTTCTAGCCTCATTAAAGTTATCTGCAATACAAACAAAATTTAAAACTCTGCCACCTATAGACATGATTTTACCTAATTCTTTGATTGTACCAGCATGAAAGCATAAATTATTTTGATCTTGTTTAATTTTTTCTAAATTATTAATTAAAATATTTTTTTTGTATTCATCAGGGTATCCATTAGAGCATAAAACAATACTTAAGCTTTTTTTATTATTCCATGATATTTTTGTTTCTTTTAAATTTCCATCACAACATGTTAAAAAAATATCTAATAAATCACTATCTAGTTTTGGAAGTATTGTTTGACATTCAGGATCACCCATTCTTACATTATACTCAATTAAATAAGGTTCGTTATTTTTAATCATTAAACCTGCATACAAGAAACCTTTGTAAGTTATTTCTAAATCTTTAAGTCCAAAAAGAGTCGGTTTTATAATTTTTTCAATAATTTTTTTTTCTAGTTTTTCATTAAATAATCTTGATGGAGAATAAGCACCCATGCCACCTGTATTTTTACCTTTATCTCCTTCATGTACTCTTTTATGGTCTTGAGCTGTTTCAAAGTTTTCTATGTGATTACCATCTGTGATTATGAAAAAACTCATTTCTTCACCATCTAAAAATTCTTCAATTAAAACATTCTTTGCTTCACCAAATTTTCCATTGAAGATTTCGTTGATTGCTTTGAAAGCTTCATCTTTATTTTTGTTTATATAAACTCCTTTACCAGAAGCTAGACCATCAGCTTTAATTACTATTGGGTAATTTGATTTTTCTAAATAATTTTTGGACTCTTTTATATTTTGAAATATTCCAAATTTGGCAGTTGGAATTTTATATTTTTCGCAGATTTTCTTTGTAAAAATTTTAGAACCTTCTAATTGCGATGCAGCTTTATTGGGTCCAAATACTTTTATATTTGTATCTTGAAAAAAATCTACAATTCCGTCTACCAGAGGTTTTTCAGGACCGATTATAAGAAGTTCAATATTATTTTTTTTTACCTCTTCTTCGATTTTTTTAAAATCACTAATGTCAACTTTAATATTTTTTGCAATATTTTCGGTACCTGCGTTTCCAGGCATACAAAAAATTTTACCAATTTTTTTTGATTTACTTAAAGAAAAAGTAATTGCATGTTCTCTTCCACCACTTCCTATTATTCCAACATTCATGTATAAATATATAAACTAAAAATGCTTAAAAAATTAGCTAAATTAAAATATTTACCAAATAATTTTGAAATTATAGAACATGGAGATCATGTTATTTGTGCAATATCTAAAAAGCCAATTAAACTAAGTGAATTACAATATTGGAATGTTGATTTGCAAGAACCATACTACTCTTACATAGAGGCTGCTAAAAAAAGAGACAGCGATTAAATTATTTCCATCTATCGTGAGACCATATCCATTTAGATGGGTTATTAGTAATTATTTTCTCTAACCAAAGATTTAAACTATGCGTGATTTGCTCTATACTATCATTATCATTAAATGTAATAGGATTAAAAACAGTTAATTTAAATTTTGAGTTTTGTTTTCTTTCAATATTTATTGGTACAATCTTACAATTAAATTTTTTTACAAATTGTGCCGGAATTGTTGTTGTATAGGCATCTTTATTGAAAAATTTTGATTTTATTCCTTCACTTACTCTTTGATCAATCATAAGAGCAATTGAAGATCCATTATTAAATGATCGTAATAAATCTCTAATGTTTGATCTTCCTTTTTTAATTTGATTTTTGCAAATATATTTAGTTCGTAAACTTTCCATTATTTTATTCATAAAGAAATTATTTAAAGGACGATAAATAGCTGAAAGTTTAATTCCTGATTTTTCAATAGTCATTGCCATTAATTCAAAATTATCAAAATGTCCTGAAATAAATATAACGCTTTCATCTTTTGATTTGATTTCATCAAAAATATTTTGACCAACAACTTCAATGTTATTATTGAGATCACCGTACCTAAATTTTTTTAAAAAAAGATACTCAACAAATATTTCTCCATAATAGCTCCACATTTTATTTGTATAATCTGCTATCTCAACATCTGTAATTTTTGGAAAAGCAATTTTTAAATTTTTTGAGACGACTTTCTTTGATCTGAAAATTGAACCAAAAATATTAAATATCTTTCTAGAAATTAATGATGATATTTTTAAACCAAGAATTTTAAAAATAAAAAAAAATACAATAATTACAATAAATTCAAAGAGATACTTAAAAAACTTAATGTATTTTATCATTTACTAGACTCATTAATTGTTTTTTTAATTTTTCCTTTTCTTTTATTTCTAAATATATTTTTATAAATTCTATATTAAATTGATCTTGTTTACTTAGTCTTAGAAAATCTTTTTCTGTGGTCAAAATTTTTGCATTTTTATCTAAAGCAATCTTATTTATGTAGTCTATATCTTTTTTTTTATAATTATAGTGGTCAGGGTATTCAATATTATCAATCACCTTAAATTTATTCTTTAACAACATATCAATAAAGGTACTATGATTACCAATACCTGAAAACACCAAGTATTTTTCGTCTAAATTAAATTCATTTAGATTTAATAGTTTATAAGAACATCCATAAAAATTTAGGTTAGAAGACTGAGTATTTAGTTTTTCCTTCAAATCACTTTCCTCTTCATCATTTCCACTCAAAAATATATTCTTATATTTTTCAATTTTACTTAAATTTTCTCTAAGTGGCCCAGCAGGTATTATTCTATTATTACCAACAAAGTTTTTTTTATTAAAACAGACAAAACTGATATCATAATCTATTTTATTATCCTGTAGACCATCATCAAAAATTGCGATTTGAAATTTTTCTAAAATTGCTTGTTTCAAAGCTTTTTCTCTAAAATTATTTATAAAAGTTTTACCATGATTTTCTAGTATCCTTTGCTCATCCTTTTGATCAGAATAGTTTTTTTTAATAAAACATGTTTTTATATTTTCCTTATCAAAAATTTTTTTTAGTTCTATCGCAATTGATGTTTTTCCAGTACCTCCTAAATAAATGTTTCCAACACAAATTGTTTTGATGTTTTCAAATTTAATTTTTTTGGTTTTTATCTGACTTGTAAAAAAATTAATTAATAGTGATAATGGATATAAAATATTTGAAATTAGGTTTGGTTTTTTATAATCCCAAAATTTAGGTTTTTTTAATTTCATAAATAAATCTTTTATTTATTTCATTTACACTTTTCTTAAGAATTGAATCACCTAATTTCTTTATACTTATACTATTAGTTTTTTTAACAACTAAAAGTTTAGATGAAACATTAATTAATTGATGTAAATTTTTGATTTTGTATGCAATTTTTTTTTTATTAAATAGTTTATAGATATCATTAAAATTATGAACATTGGGTCCATGTAATATTTTTAATCCAAATTTAGCAGGCTCGATGGGATTTTGACCCCCATGTTTGATCATTGAGCCGCCAATAAATGCAATTTTTGAAATATTAAAAAATCTTTTTGTTTCTCCGTAAGTATTTACTAGATAGATATCAGTATCTTTGTCTATATTTTTATTAGAAGTTCTAATGATAGTTTTTAATCTCAATAATTTTAAATTATTGTAGATTTCATTTATTCTATTTATATGCCTTGGTATAATAATAGTTAATAAGTTTTTATGTTTTTTTTTCAATTTTAAATGTAATTTTGCAATAAGATCTTCCTCTCCTTTATGAGTACTAGAAGCACAAAAAATCAATCTTTTTTTAATTTTTGATAAAAAAGAATTTGAAAAATTAAAATCCTTTTTTATTTTTGGTTCACAAAATTTGATATTACCAATATTAGTTATTTTTTGTACTTTTAATCTTTTTAAAAATTTTTCAGTTTCTATATTTGCGGGATAAGCTACTTCTATATTTTTAAAAATATTTCTAGATAACTGATTAAAGAAATTCCATCTTCTAAATGACTTTGGTGTTATTCTTGCATTTAATAAAAATAGTGGAATTGAATTCTTTTTTAATTCTCTAAACATGCAAGGCCAAATTTCAGAGTCAATAAAAATTGAAATTTTTGGTTTCCAATAATTAATAAATTTAGAGGTAAAATATAATTGATCTATAGGAAAAAATTGATGGATTGCTTTTTTAAATTTAAAGTTTTTAAATATTATAGAAGAACTTAATGTAGAAGTTGTTATTAGTATTGTATTAATTTTTTTATTTTTTTCTAATTCATATATTAATGGAACAACACTCATAAATTCACCTACACTTGCAGCATGAATCCAAACAAGATTACCTATTGATCTTTTTTTTGAAAAAAAACAAAACTTCTCTATAAATCTAAAATTGTGTTCTTTACCCTTAAATAATCTTATTAGAATTATTATAGGAGATAACAGAACAACTAGAGAAATAAAAATTTGATAAATAAAAAACATTATCCTTTTCTAATTTGTTTTTCATAGAAACTTTTATATTGATTTGAAATTTTTAAAAGTTCTTCATGATTTCCCGAAGCTAAAATTTTTCCTTTCTCGACTACAAATATTTTTTCTGAATTTAGAATTGTTGACAATCTGTGAGCTATTACAATTGTTGTTTTATTTTTAGTTAAAATGCTTATCGCATTCTGAATTTTTTCTTCAGTCTCAGAATCTAAAGATGAGGTAGCTTCATCAAGCAAGATAATTGGGCTTTTTTTCAGCATTGCTCTTGCTATTGAAATTCTTTGTTTTTCGCCACCAGATAGGCGAATACCATTTTCACCAATTATAGTATCATATTTATTGGGTAAATCTTTGATGAATTCCTCACAATAAGATAATTTTGCTGCTTCTTTAATATCATCTTCAGTTGCATCCATTTTTGCATAAGCAATATTATTTCTTATGGTATCATCAAACAAAGTAGTATCTTGGCTAACTAAAGATATATGACGCCTCAAAGAACTCAATTTTGAGTCGTAAATAGATTGATGATCAATTTTAATATCTCCTGATTTAATATTATAAAATCTTGGAATTAAATTTAAAATCGTAGATTTTCCTGAACCACTATGTCCAACTAATGCAGACATTTTTCCACCTTTAATATCTAAATTAACCTTTTCCAAAACAACATCATTTTGCTCATTATATTTGAATGAAACATTTTCAAATTTAATGTCAGCATTATTAATTTTTAGTTCTGTTGAATTTTGATTATCTTTAACTTCGTTTTCATTATCTATAATAGGCAAAATTCTTCTAGCAGCAGATAAACCCTGATTTACAGCCATGTTAATTGTAGCTAGAGATCTCACTGGTTGATATGCAAGCATCATAGCAGCAAGAAAAGAAAAAAAATTATTTATGTCGATTTCGTCATTAATGATCAATTTTCCAGAATAAAAGATAAGTATTGCAATCATTATTCCAGTAAAAGTTTCCATAATAGGAGAAACTCTTACATACACAGTTCTAATTTTAGCATTTTTATCTTTTAAGATTTCCAGATGTTTATCTGAACGTTGAATTTCATAATCCTCTTTTTGAAAAATTTTTATTAATTTATGGTTTTTGAATAATTCAATTAGATAGGAATTTAAAAACCCTGACCTTTCTTGTGCTTGAGTTGCAACCTTACTTATTCTTTTACCCAAAGTTTTTGCAGCTATACTTGCTAATGGTATCATCACAATTGATATTAATGATAATTTCCAATTTTGATAAAACATTACGATTAAAAGTCCAATTAAAGTAAGACTGTCTTTAAAAAGAGCCAGGATCGCATCACTTAACATGTTGGTTATATGAGTTACATCAAATGTGAGATTTGAAATAAATTTACCTGAATGTTTGCCATCAATTAATTTAGTATCGGCATTTATCAGTGATGAAACCATATCAAATTGAAGTATTTTTTTAATTTCCTCACCAACTTTAATCATCGTTGATTTTGCCAGATATAAAGAAATCCCTTTAGTAGCAAAAGTAATGATAATGAAAGTTGGGATTAAAAAAATTAAAGTTTCATCTTTATCTATGAATATTTTTTTAATTGCTGGATCTAATAACCAAGCAATAGCAGAAGTACTTCCTGCAACCATTATTGAAAAAAAAGCAGCAAATAAAATTTTATTTAAAAATTTCTTAGAATAATCTTCATATAATCTTTTAATTATTTGAGTTGATTTCATATATTCATTTTGCTCAAAATAATCGAGAGTAAAACAATTAAACCAAATAAATTGTTACTCTTAAAAATTTTTAAACATTGATTTGTATTTGATAAGTTAAAATTTTTAATTTGATAAAAAAAAAGGTGAATAATCATTAAAATAGATCCTAGATAAAAAAAATTATTTACATTCATAAGTTGCCCTAAAAATAAATAAAAAATTATTGTAATTGAGTAACATATAAACAAAAATTTCTTTGGGTTATCTTTAAATTTAATTGATGTAGATTTAACTCCTATAATTTCATCATCAGTAATATCTTGATATCCATATATAGTGTCGTACCCAAGTGTCCAAAATATGGCCCCAAAATATAATATAATTGGTATTAAATTTATTGAGTTCTCAATTGAAGTCCATCCGAGTATTAGTCCGTAGTTAAATGTTATTCCTAAATAAAGTTGTGGCCAATAAGTAAATCTTTTCATAAGGGGGTATGTAAATGCTAAAGGCATTGAACAAAAAGCTAATACTATTGTTAAATAATTAAAATTAATTAAAACTAATAAAGCACAAAAGCATAATATCATTGCGTATATCAATCCAAGTCTAACTGATATCTTTCCTGAAGCTATTGGTCTATTTTTTGTTCTTGAGACTTTTTTATCAAACTCTCTATCTACAATATCATTTATAATGCAGCCTGCTGACCTCATTAAAACAGAACCTAAAAAGAAAAGCAGAAGATAAAAAATATATAATTTTAAATCATTAGAAAAATCATAAGCCAAAGTTAATCCCCAAGAGCAAGGCCAAAATAATAACATATACCCTATAGGCTTTTTAAACCTTGTAAGATCTAAAAATAATTTCAATTGGTTCATAAAATTTACTTGTAAATAACAAAGGCAAGATTGATAATCAAACTGATTCGTATGAATATTGATTACACAGTTACTGCTTTAATGTTTCCAGCCATTCCTTTGATAATGAGTGTTTACAGTAATAGGTTTCATTCTTTGAGTGCGTTGATTAGAGAACTACATGATGAACACGTATATGAAAAGCACATCCCTCCAGAATGGAAAAAGCAATTTATAAATTTAAGTGGAAGAATAACATTACTTAGATGGTCTATAATGTTTGGCGCATTTGGTTTTTTATTTAATATGTTGACCGTCTTGGGTCTTTACTTAAACGAGGTTTTTATAGCAAGATTGATTTTTGGATCTTGTTGTTTATCAATGATGATTTCGATAATTTTTTTTATAAGAGAAATTCATGTTTCGACAAACGCTTTAAGATTACATATGTCAGATATGGATGTTAATGTGGATTAAGGAATAATTACAGCAGGACCTAAAATTTTTCTTCCTTCTAAATCTTCATGAGCTTTGACAATCTCACTTAAGGGATACTTTTTAAAAATATCTAATTTAAATTTTTTGCTTATGAACATTTCAAATACTTTTTTTGCAGCTTCATCTAGCTCTTCTCTAGTCGAGGTGTAATGTGCAATACTTGGTCTAGTTAAATACAAACCTTTAGGTGCTAGAGATTTTGTTACATTACATGGATCTAAAGGACCTGATGCGTTACCAAAAGATACCATCATCCCTCTTACTTTTAAACATTCAATAGAACCATCAAATGTTTTTTTACCTACCCCATCATAAACAACTGGTACACCAATACCATTAGTTATTTCCTTAACTTTCTCCGCAAAATTTTCTTTTGAATAATTGATTACATGACCACAACCATTTGCTCTAGCTATTGAAATTTTTTCATCAGATCCAACAGTTCCAATTACAGTACAGCCTAAACTTTTGGCCCACTGGCAAAATATTTGTCCAACTCCACCAGCAGCTGCATGAAATAAAATAGTTTCACCTGATTTGACTGGATAAGTTTTGTGAAGAAGATAAAAGACTGTAAAACCTTTAGTCATCAAAGTCACAACATTCTCCAATTCAATTTCGTTTGGAACTTTTACTAATTTTTTGGTTGGAAAAATTCGATGAGTTGCATAAGAGCCAATTGGCATTGATGCATAAGCAACTTTATCTCCAACATTAAAATCTTTTACATCTGGACCAATTTTTTCAATAATACCTGCACCTTCAATACCAATGTTTGATGGTAGTTCAACTGGGTAAAGGCCAGACCTATGATAAGTATCAATATAGTTAAGACCAATAGCTACATTCTTAATTAGAACTTCACCAGATTTGGGGTCTCCCAATTTAATATCTTTAAGTTCTAAAACTTCTGGGCCACCATTTTTTAAAATTGTTACTGCTTTCATTTTACAAATGTACCATTATGATAATCTTGAACAGCTTGCAAGATCTCTGCTTTTGTATTCATTACAAAAGGCCCACCTCTTGCAATTTCTTCATTAATTGGTTTTCCAGATATCACTAAAAATTTTGCTTTTGATTTCGCTTTTACTTTTAATTCCTCACCTTTTGTAAGCAGTATTAAGGTGCTATCTTTAATTTTATCATGCTTTTTAGAGCCAATTTCTATTTCACCATTAATTAAATAAACAAAAGTATTATGTGTAGACTGTAAATTAAAATTAAATTCTTTATCTTTATTTAATTCAACATCAAAATAAATAGGCTCAACGTTATGTCCTTTTACAGGACCTTCAGCTTTTTCAAATTTGCCAGCAATAACTTTGATTTGTTTGTCTTGATCTTTATGCACACTCATTTTATCAGCATCAATGTAAATATATTCCGGTTTACTCATCTTTAATTTTGCTGGCATATTAATCCACAATTGAAATCCATGAAGTCTACCTTCTTTCATAGCAGGCATTTCAGAATGAATAATACCACTTCCTGTTTTCATCCACTGAACGTCTCCAGCTGTCATTCTTCCTTCACCACCAGTGCTATCTTTATGTTCGAAATTTCCTGCAAGCATGTAAGTAACTGTTTCAATACCTCTATGTGGGTGTGGAGGAAAACCAGCAATATAATCTTCGCTGTTTTCAGATCCGAATTCATCTAGCATTAAAAATGGATCAAAGTAGTTAGGTTCAACTCCTATACTTCTTTTTAACTTTACTCCCGCACCATCAGAGGCAGGGATTGGGTCTATAATTTGTTTAACCTCAATATTTTTCATAGTACTCAAATAATAATTTTAATGTTTAATTCAAGATTACTTTTTATCTAGACAATAACCTTTTGCACCATTTACTACTAAAAATAAAAAACCACCTGCTAATGCAATATTTTTCATAAAAGCAATTAATTGCATCTGATCTGAAAAATTTGTGTGAAAGATAACAGCCGTAGATACACAAAATAAACTTAAAGCTCCAGCAGCAATTCTAGTTTGGTAACCAATAATAATTAATATTGGTGCAAGTATTTCTAATATGATTGCAGGTATTAATAAAAAACCTGGAAGTCCAAAACTTTCCATCCAGCCTACTGTTCCATCATAATTTACAATTTTATTGAAACCACTTAATAGAAAAACACCTGAAATAAAAACTCTTCCCATTAAGTCAAAAATTTTAATCATAATTACTATCCACACCTATTACATCGCACTGTAGCGAACATATCGTCCCAATCATTCTCTTTTTCCTCAACATAATCCAACAAACATCTTAAAGCTTTTGATTTATCGGGAAGATCATATTTATCAATAATTTGCTCAAGCATTTTTTCCGAATCTGAATAAATTTCGAAAGACACATCTTTTTTTTCACTCATGTTTTTCCTTTTTTTGGTTTAGTTATGTCTCCTAAAATTATTTATACATTATAATTCACTTAATAATCTAGATAAATTTTTTATTTCTAATTTTGGTTTAAAATCTAAATTATCAAATATATTATCATTTCTATTCACCCAAATAGATTGATATCCATAATTTCCACCACCCGAAACATCCCATGTGTTTGCACTTAAGAAAGCAACTTCATTTTTTTCAATTTTATATTTTTTTATGGGTATGTCATAAACTTTTGAATTTGGTTTATAAACTCCTACTTCTTCAATAGAAAAAATATCATCAAACAAATTATTTAAATTATTACTCTTTACTAATTCATTTAGTAATGAAGGAGTTCCATTTGAAAGAATGGCTAATTTAAATTTTTTTTCTTTTAGGGCTTTTAAAGTTTCTGGAACTTCTTTGTAGGTTGATAAGATTTTATATAAATTGAGTAATTCATTTTTCATTGAAGTGTCTATATTAAAAGCTTTCATAGATTTATCTAAGCTATCTTCTGTAATTTGCCAAAAATCTTTATGTCTTCCCATTAAACTACGTAGCCAAGTATATTCTAACTGGGTGGTTCTCCAAAAATTTGCAAAAGGCTTCCATTTATCTCCGATTTTATCTTTACATTTTTCAGCAGCAGAATTCACATCAAACAATGTTCCATAAGCATCAAAAATTATTGCTTTAACATTTTCCATAAACTAACTTAACACAAATGAGCAATATTAGATTATTTTTTTCGGACACATTGTCTACAGATATGACTAATAGATTGGATAAGTCTCAATCACATTATTTAACTAAAGTTATGCGAATTAAAGAAAGTGAAGTTTTTTCAATATTTAATGAAAATGGAGAATGGGAAGCAAAAGTTTTAAAAACATCAAAAGGTATTGTTGAATTTAAAACAGTTAAACAATTAAGAAAAAAAGAAAGTTCAAAAGAATTATGGCTAGCATTCTCTCCGATTAAATCAAATTATCAGAATTTTATGATTCAAAAAGCAACTGAACTAGGAGCAACTAAATTCTTACCAATTATTTTTGACAGAACGGTTGTGAGAAAAGTTAATAATGAGCGTTTAGAAAAAATAGTTATTGAAGCAAGTGAACAATCTAATCGACTAAAAGTACCTGAAATTGAGAAAGCTCAAAATTTAAAAAATTTTTTAAACTCAAATTCAATGGATTTAATTTTTACTGATTTAAATTCTGATAATAAAAAAATTGATAAATCAAAGTTAACAGACAAACCCATTTGCATTATAATAGGCCCTGAGGGTGATTTTTCAGAGGCTGAGAGAGGAGAGATTCTCTCTTTTAAGGGTGTTCAGTCTCTCAAAATTAATGAGAATATTTTAAGATCAGAAACAGCTGTGATATCAGCTATTTCGATCATAAATTATGTTATTAATTGATAAATTGTCGCGAAAACTAAAGTGTAATTTTTATAAAAGGGCTTTATATAGCTATTAAAAAAATGAAAAAAATTTTTTACATATTTTTAGGAATTCTTGTATCGAATAACGCTCTTGCAAATCAACCAGTTGATTGGCAATTAGGTTTTCAAAAGGCTGCATCAGAAACTATGAGAGATATAGTCGCTTTTCATGATAAACTTTTATTACCAATAATAATTGCAATAAGTGTTTTTGTTTTATTTTTAATGCTTTATGCTTGTGTCAGATTTAGAGCCTCAGCTAATCCAAATCCTTCAAAAAGAACTCATAATGTAACAGTCGAAGTTCTATGGACTTTAATTCCATGTTTAATTTTAATTGTAATGGCAGTGCCATCATTCAAAATTTTATACAAACAAGATGCGATACCAAAAGCAGATTTAACAATTAAAGCTATCGGCTACCAGTGGTATTGGGGATATGAATATCCAGATGAAAATATTATTTTTGATTCTTATATGATCGAGGAAAAAGATTTAAAAGCAGATCAACCAAGATTATTAGCAGTTGATAATGAAGTTGTTGTACCAGTTAACAAAGTTGTAAAAGTTTTGATAACCGCAAATGATGTTTTACATGCCTGGGCCCTTCCATCATTTGGAGTAAAAAGAGATGCGGTCCCTGGAAGAATTAACGAAACGTGGTTTAAAGCTGAAAAAGTGGGAACCTACTACGGTCAGTGTTCTGAATTATGTGGAATCAAACATGCGTTTATGCCAATAACGGTAAAAGTTGTAAGTGAAGAGGATTACCAGGAGTGGTTATCTGAGGCACGAGTAAAATTTGCAAAAGAAGAAATTGAAAATAATAAACTTAAAATAGCGAGTAAATAAAAATGTATACACAAACAGCATCACACGACGATCACCATACACCAACAGGATGGAAACGTTGGGCGTACTCTACTAATCATAAAGACATTGGTACAATGTATCTAATTTTTGCAATTGTTGCAGGAGTAATAGGTACGGCATTTTCAGTTTTAATGAGAATGGAATTGATGCACCCAGGAGATGGTATTTTAGGTGGAAATTATCATTTGTATAATGTTTTAGTAACTGGTCATGGATTAATCATGATTTTCTTTATGGTTATGCCAGCTATGATTGGTGGTTTTGGAAATTGGTTTGTGCCAATTATGATTGGTGCACCTGACATGGCATTTCCACGAATGAATAATATTTCTTTTTGGTTATTACCAGTTTCATTAACTTTATTAATTTTATCAATTTTTGCTGACGGCCCTCCAGGACAAACAGGAGTTGGTGGTGGTTGGACTATTTATCCACCTTTATCATCTAAAGCAGGTCAACCTGGACCAGCAATGGATTTGGCAATTTTAAGTTTACATTTAGCAGGTGCTTCATCAATTTTAGGAGCAGTCAACTTTATTACAACAATTTTAAATATGAGAACTCCAGGTATGACATTACATAAAATGCCATTATTTGCTTGGTCAATCTTGGTAACAGCTTTTTTATTATTATTATCGTTACCAGTTTTAGCTGGAGCGATTACAATGTTGTTAACAGACAGAAATTTTGGAACCGCCTTTTTTGAGGCGCAGACTGGAGGAGATCCAGTTTTGTTTCAACATTTGTTTTGGTTCTTTGGTCATCCAGAGGTTTACATTTTAATTTTACCAGGCTTTGGAATGATCAGTCATATTGTATCTACTTTTTCAAGAAAACCAGTTTTTGGTTATCTAGGTATGGCATATGCCATGGTTGCAATAGGAATAGTAGGTTTTGTTGTATGGGCTCACCACATGTACACAGTTGGATTAAGTACAGATACCAAGGCTTACTTTTTAGCAGCAACAATGATTATTGCTGTACCAACAGGAATAAAAATTTTCTCATGGATAGCAACTATGTGGGGTGGATCGATTTCATTTAAAACACCTATGATGTGGGCACTTGGTTTTATATTTATGTTCACAGTAGGCGGTGTAACAGGTGTAGTTTTAGCTAATGCCGGTGTAGATACTGCGATGCATGATACTTATTATGTTGTAGCTCACTTTCACTATGTGTTGTCATTAGGAGCAGTTTTCGCAATCTTTGCAGGCTTCTATTATTGGTTTTCAAAAATGTCAGGCTATGAATATTCTGAATGGATGGGCCAATTGCATTTTTGGTTAACATTCATAGGTGTTAACTTAATTTTCTTCCCTCAACATTTCCTAGGTTTAGCTGGAATGCCAAGAAGATATGCAGATTATCCAGATGCTTTTGCTGGATGGAATTATATATCTTCAATAGGTTCATATGTTGCTGTTGCTGGATTAGCAGTATTTTTTGCAAATCTTATTTATGCTTTTGCAAAGAAGAAAGCAGCAGAGCAAAACCCTTGGGGTGAAGGTGCTACAACTTTAGAATGGACAGTACCATCTCCACCAAATTTCCATACATTTGAGGAATTGCCAAAGTTTGTTGATGATCAAGAAACAGAAAAATCACATAGCTAAAATTAAAGCTAAGAAAATTGATGGATAATTCAAAATTAAAAAAAAGAAGTTTATCACAAGAAGATTTATTTAATTTATCTGAACTATTTAAATTGATGAAGCCAAGAGTTATGTCTTTGGTGATTTTTACGTGTGCAGTTGGTTTATTAACTGCGCCAAATCTTGTTTCAACAAAAGATGCTATAATTGGAATTTTATTAGTCTCATTGGGCGCTGGGGCTGCTGGAGCATTAAATATGTGGTATGAGTCTGATCTTGATGCTTTGATGACCAGGACTTGTTTAAGACCTATTCCTACAGGAAAAGTTAACAGAAATCAGGCTCTTATTTTTGGAGTTACACTATCAATTGTTTCAGTGATAGCATTAGATTATTTCACAAATAGAATTTCAGCTGCAGTATTACTCCTAACAATTTTGTTTTATGTTTTTGTTTATACAATTTGGCTTAAAAGACGAACGCCACAAAATATTGTTATTGGTGGAGCCGCTGGAGCGTTTCCTCCTGTGATTGGATGGACAATTGCAACTGGTTCACTTTCAATTGAACCATTAGCATTTTTTTTAATTATATTTTTTTGGACTCCTTCACATTTTTGGGCTTTGAGTTTATATAAATCTGATGATTATAAAAAAGCCAATATACCGATGCTCCCTTTAACAAATGGAGTTGAGAGTACAAAAATAAATATATTTGTTTATTCTTTACTAATGCTCCCAGTTATAATTTTTCCATATTTAATAAATTTTGTAGGCTTAACATTTTTAATTCCTGCATTATTGTTAACATTCTATTACAACTTTTTATGCTATGAACTTTATAACTATAAGAAAAATAAGTTTAATCCAAAAAAAGCTAAATCTATATTTGGGTATTCAATACTCTATTTATTTTTAATTTTTGTACTTTTTTTGATAGATAAAATATTATGATAACACCTGACAAAAAAACAAAAAGAAAAAATATTATTACTGCATTAGCAATAATTGCTTTCATGATTTTTCTTTTCTTTTTTACATTATATAATACTGGAGTATTTGATAGAGCCATATGATTGAAAGAAAAAAATTAACACCATTAATTTTAGCTGGTATTTTTGTTTTAATGTTAGGCTTATCATATGCAGCAGTACCTTTATATGATCTTTTTTGCAGAGTTACTGGATTTGGGGGGACTACTCAAGTGTCGAACAATGCTCCAAAAATAGTATTAGACAAAGTAGTAAGTGTGAGATTTGATACAAATGTAAATAATTTACCTTGGGATTTTAAGGCTAAATCAAATGTTATCGATGTTAAAGTTGGTCAAGTTAATAAAATTGAGTTTGAAGTTACCAATTATAGTGAAGAGCCAACAGCTGGGGTAGCAAGTTTCAATGTTTCGCCTGCTAGTTTTGGAAAATATTATAGCAAATTAGGATGTTTTTGTTTTGAAAAACAAGAGTTAAAAGCTGGAGAAAAAGTAACATATGTTATGACTTTTTATTTAGACCCCGAAATGGTCAATGATCCAACTGTAAAAAACTTACAAGATGTAACTATGTCGTATACTTTTTTCTCGACAGATTACTATAAACAATCATAATCCAAAAAATGTCAGCTGAAAAAAAACATGATTATCACCTAGTAGACCCAAGTCCTTGGCCAATATATGTTTCTTTTTCTTGTTTAGTTTTAGCTTTAGGTGCAGTTTATTATATGCATTCAGATGTATCATGGGGAATGTATTTAGGTTTGGCTCTTGTAATTTACGGAGCATACATGTGGTTTAGAGATGTTGTGATTGAAGCTGAACATCAAGGACATCACACACCTGTAGTACAAATTCATCATCGTTATGGGATGACATTATTTATTGCTTCAGAGGTAATGTTTTTTGTGGCGTGGTTTTGGGCTTATTTTGATGTAAGTCTTTTTCCTAACGAATTTGTAGGTAATGTTTGGCCACCAAAAGATATTGAAACTTTTGATCCTTGGGATATTCCATTAATAAATACATTAATATTATTGTTATCAGGTACTACAGTCACCTGGTCTCATCACGCTTTACTTGAAGATGATAGGAAAGGTTTTATCAACGGTTTGATCTTAACAGTTATTCTTGGTGTTTGTTTTACTGCTCTACAAGCATACGAATATCATCATGCAACATTTGCTTTTTCAGATCATATTTACGGATCAGTATTTTATATGGCGACAGGATTTCATGGTTTTCACGTAATAGTAGGAACTATATTTTTAGCAGTATGTTTATGGCGTGGAAAATTAGGTCACTTCAATAAAGATCATCATTTTGGTTTTGAAGCTGCGGCTTGGTATTGGCACTTTGTTGATGTTGTATGGTTATTCTTGTTTGCAGCTATATATATTTGGGGAAGTTAATTTCAGTCTTTGAAACATAAGTTTTTATTTTCTGTTTTTATAATTTTTTTTATATTTGTTTTTATTGCATTAGGTACTTGGCAAATAATTCGATTAAATTGGAAAAATAATCTTATTTTAGAAATCGAAGAGTCATTAAAAAATCCTCCGATAGAACTTTCTCAATCCAATAAAGAAAATTTTCTAAAAATTAAAACATCAGGTATTATTGATTTTGAAAAACAAATTTATTTATATAATTTGAATGATTCTGGCACACCAGGATTTGAAGTTATTAATCCAATTTTAATTGATGATGAAAATTATTTAATTAATCGAGGCTGGATACCATTTGAAAAAAAAGATACTCCAGAAATAAATATATTTGATCAAAATAGTATAATAGGAACTCTCAAAACCCAGGGAAGAAAAAACATTTTTAAACCAGATAATGATATTAATGAAAATTACTGGTTTAGTTTAAACAGAGATGATATTTTAAAATTTACAGGTAAAAAATTTTCTAAATACATAATTTATTTGGATGGAAATTATCAATTTCCTAGACCAAAAAAAATTACAGCCAATATTTCAAATAATCATAAAAAATACGCAATGACATGGTTTTCATTAGCGATTTCAATTCTTTTGCTATATTTATATTTTAGAAAAAAGAATTATTAAATGAATTACATTAGCACAAGAAATAATCAGAAAAACTTTACTTTTAAAGATGTTTTTCTCAAAGGATTAGCAGATGATGGAGGGCTATTTGTGCCTCAATTAATCAAACCATTTAAAAAAGAAGAATTAGGTAATTTAAAAAATCTTAGTTACAATGATTTAGCAGCTGAAATAATTTATCCATTCATAGGAGATTTCATATCTAAAGATGACCTAATCTCTTTGATTTCAAAATCATACTCAAATTTCAGATGTGATGATGTTGTAAAAATAACAGATTTGGGAAATTTGAAAGTTCTAGAACTATTTCATGGCCCCACTCTTGCTTTTAAAGATATTGCAATGCAATTAATAGGTAATTTTTATCAATATCATTTAGGAAAAAATCAAAAAAAAATTAACATAATAGTGGCAACTTCAGGTGACACTGGTGCAGCTGCTATAGATGCTTTGAAAGGAAAAAATAATTTAAATGTTTTTGTATTGCACCCAAATAATAAAATTTCACCAGTACAAAGAAAACTAATGACAATTCATGAAGAGAGCAATGTTTTTAATATTGCTGTAGAGGGCAACTTTGATGATTGTCAAAATTTAGTGAAAGCAATGTTCAATGATGAAAAATTTTCTAAAGCAATTAATATGTCCGGTGTAAACTCAATTAATTGGGCAAGAATTATTGCTCAAGCTGTATATTATTTTTATGCTTACTTTAAAGTTGGAAATGGTCAGCCTCTATCCTTTAGTGTTCCAACAGGTAATTTTGGAGATATTTATGCTGGTTATTTGGCAAAAAAACTAGGACTTCCAATTGATAAATTAATCGTTGCTACAAATAAAAATGACATACTTCATAGAGCAATATCAGTAGGTGATTATACTCAAAAGAAAGTTGAGGAAACAAATACTCCAAGTATGGATATACAAATAGCAAGTAATTTTGAAAGACTTTTATATGATATAAAAGATTGTAACTCAGAAGTTACAAAAGATGTAATGGCTGAAATAAAAAAAAATACTTATAAAATTGATAAAAACGATTTAGATAAAATTAAGATGAATTTTATATCTGAGATGCTTGATGAAAATGAAACTGTTGAAATGATAAAGATTATTAATGATGAACATCAGATGGTAGTTGATCCTCATACAGCGGTGGGCATTGGTGCTGTGAGAAAATTAGGATTGGAAAAAAATTGTGTTGTATTATCAACTGCTCACCCGTGCAAATTTCCAAAAGCAATAGAAGATGCAATCTCAAAAACTGAAAATTTACCAACTAGTCTTCAATATGTTAATGACAGAAAAGAAAAATTTGAAATTCTTCCAAATGATATTGAAAAAATTAAAAAATATGTAATGAATTCGATATGAAACTTAAAATAAAAGATCAAATACCAAATACAGAGATTTTTCAACTTATTGATGGAGAGCCTCAAAATAACAAATTAAAAGAAGTTATAGGTAATGGAAAAATTGTTTTGTTTGGATTACCTGGAGCATTTACATCAACTTGTTCTAAACTTCATCTACCAGGTTTTGTAGCAAATGCAGACAAAATTAAAGCAAAAGGAATAGAAAATATATTTTGTTTATCAGTAAATGATCCTTATGTGATGAATGCATGGGGAGAGGTTAATAACAATGGAAATAAAATTAAAATGTTATGTGATCCTTATTTATTATTTACTAAATCTATTGGTGCAGAAGTTGATCGGAATGCAAAAGGAATGGGAATTAGATCTAATCGTTACTTGATGGTTATAGAAAATTTCACAGTTGTTAATATTCACGAAGAAAAAGAAACTAAAGAGTGCGGTTTAACTTCTGCGGAAAATTTGTTAAATAATTTACTATAAGTAATACAATTTCCATGTGTGCGCTTTAATTATTAGCAGCCGACCTCGCAAGTAAATCTACTTCATTATTCAATTCATCAGTTGAATGCGCTTTAACCCAGTTCCAACTTATTTCAAATTCATTATTTAAAAGATCTAATTCTGTCCAAAGCTCTTTATTACTTACATCTTTTTTGTTTACAGTTTTCCATCCATTTTTTTTCCAATTATGTATCCATTCTGTTATTCCAGACTTTACGTATTTAGAGTCTGTAAAGATTTCAACTTTGCTACCTTTTGGAATTTCTTTAAGAGCTTTTATAGGTGCTAACAATTCCATTTGATTATTTGTAGTATCTTTTTCACTTCCTTTTATTTCGGTTTTATTGTCACCATTTAATATAATTGCTGCCCAACCACCTTTGCCCGGATTTCCAATACATGAACCGTCTGTATATATTTTAATCATTAATTTAAATAATCTTTATAAGTCTTTAAATTATTATGTATTACTAATTTTTGATAATATTCCCTTGGATCTTTGATTTTTATCAAAGCTGTTTTTGGGGTATTTGTATAATCATACAGTCTAGTTAAAAAGTATCTCATTGCAGCTCCACGACATAAAATATTTAATGATTTTTTTTCTCTCTGTGAGATTTTTTTTATACTTTCATATCCCTTAATTAAATTTTTAACTTTATTTTTATTGATACTAAATTTTGTTTTGTTTTTATCAAAACACAAAGCATTTATACATATAGCTATCTCGTACATGTAGAAGTCATTAGCTGCAAAATAAAAATCAATTACACCTGATAGTTTATTATTTTTAAAAAAAATATTGTCTATAAAAAGATCCCCGTGAATTATTCCATTAGGCAATTTTTTTGGCCATCTTTTTTTAATATCTATGAAATTTATTTTTAAAAATTTTTCTACATTTGTAAATTTTTTTGATTTAAATTTTATACTATTAAATAAAGAATTTAAATTTTTTACTCCCATTGAATTTCTTCTATAAAGTTTAATTTTTTTTGTAGAAATATGCATAGCGGCAACCATTTTTCCAATATTATAGCAATTCTTTAAGTTGAGTATTTTTTTATCTTTTCCTTTAAGAAAAGAGACAATACACGCAGTTTTATTTTTTAGTTTGAACAAATAATGTCCATCTGAGTTTCTTAATGGTTTTGGACAATTAAAATTTAAATTATTTAATTGATCCATCAATTTCATAAAAAAAGGTAGTTCTTTTTTTGAAACTCGTTTTTCAAAAATTGTCAAAATAAATTTTTCATTTTTTGACTTAAGTAAATAATTTGTATTTTCAATGCCTTGCTTGATACCTTTAAAGCTTATAAATTTGTGAGTTTGAAATTTTTTATTAATAACAGAAAGATCTTTTTTATTTATATTTGTATAAACAGCCATTTAATTTAGTTTTTTAGGAATTTTAAAAACAACGTTTTCTTTGATTGCTTCTACTTCATCTATATTGACTGTAAATCTTTTTTTTAAGTCATTAATAAAATTACTTACTAAAACTTCAGGAGCTGAAGCACCAGAAGATATACCAATAGTATTTGATTTTTCAATCAGTTCATAAGGTATTTCACTTTGTGAATGTATCAATATTGAATTAGGACAACCAGACTTTTTAGCAACTTCAACTAGTCTAACTGAATTAGAAGAATTTCTACTACCAATAACAAAAAATAAGTCACATTTTTTTGCAATATTCTTTACAGCCATTTGCCTATTTGTTGTTGCATAACATATATCTTCTTTCATTGGCTCTTTAATATTTGGAAATTTTTCTTTTAAAATTTTTATGATATCTTTTGTGTCATCTACAGAAAGAGTTGTTTGAGTGACATATGAAATTTTATTGGGATTTTTTGTTGTATATTTTTTTGCTTCATTTTCATTTTGAATAAGATCTATGGATCCATTCGGTAATTGTCCCATTGTGCCAATAACTTCTGGATGATTTTGGTGACCAATTAATATTAAATGATATCCAGCCTTATGAAGATTTTCTGCTTCTCTATGTACCTTAGAAACCAAAGGGCAAGTAGCATCTACATAGGTCATATTATAATTTTTAGCATCTTCAGGTATTTTTTTTGGAACACCATGTGCAGAAAAAACTACTGGCCTTGATTTATCTTTTATTTCCTCAAGCTCTTCAACAAAAACAGCTCCTTTGTTTTTCAAATTATCAACAACGTACTTGTTATGAACTATTTCATGTCTTACATAAACAGGACTTCCATATTTTTGTATTGATTTTTCAACAATTTCAATTGCTCGTTCTACACCTGCACAAAAACCTCTAGGAGCAGATAATAATATTTTAATTTCTTTGTTTTTCATTTTTTTCCAAAAGATATTCCAACAATATATGTGGAAAGGTTAAAGACGCCAAACCTATAAATATAACTTTGAGAATTGAACTGTCAAAATTGTAAGTATTATTTAAAAAATATAAACTAATTAAACTAAAAATAGCTGTCAGAATTGTTAAAGGTAAAGCTTTTTTTAAAAAAATATTGATACCTATGTTCAAGTCATCTTCTTTCAGCTCAAATATTAGAGTAATACTGTGTCTTATTGAATGCAAAAAACAAAAGTAGAATGTAAAAGCAACAAGCGGAGAAAAATAATAATTAATTATTAATATTGAAAAGTAGTCTAAAAAAATAGTGAATTTTTTTAATTCAAAATTTTTCGCAAATAATAAAATATTTGATAGGGTGCTTAAAATTATACAAGAAAATAAAATTTTATTTGTTTCTACAAAATCTAAAAAATCATAAAAAGCTTCATTTTCAACTAATAAAAATTTAAAAATTTTGATCGTTTCATCAAAATGAAAATACATTGGTGCTAAAATAATTAACGAACCTTTAAAGAAAAATAATAATGGATTATAAAATGAATTTTCGTTAATCAAAAAAGAAGTATCTTCTTTTCCAAAATGATAAGATGCTACTATCAAAAAAAAAACCAGTGAGATTGACGGCAATATTACCCAAAAAATTATTATTAAAATAGCCAATAAAATGTAGGATAAGTAAAAAATAAAAAAATTATTAATTTTGAATATTTCAAAAAGTTTTTTCCCTTTCATATTATCAAGAGAGCCATGAGAAACACCAATACTCAAAATTAATAAAAAGCAAATTAATGGAGATATTATGAAATTATTATTGACAAATGTTATTAATGAAAAAATATTGCAAAATAAAAAGAAAATAAAAGAGTGTCTAAAATTTATTTTTTTAATTTGATTATTCATTGGCTAATAAAATAATGCTTTAATAAAAGTCCATTTAGGCATTTTCAAAATTATTTTTAAATCTTCAAAAAAATTACTTTTATTTGATAAAAATTTTATAACAGTCTTTGGTGATGTCTTAAACATGTTAAAGAATATATTGGACATTTTTTCCGGATGTTTATTTAAGACTCTAAGAAAAATATCATCTAAAAATTGATATTTTTTACTTATTTCAAATCTTTTAGAATTTGAGATATCTTCAATATTTTCTCTAATATATTTACTGTGCTCTTGGATATTCAAAAATGTATAACCTGTACTTAATCTTGTCATTCCTCCAGCGGTACCGATATTTATTTTATTTCTTTCTTTTTTGTAAAATGGATAGAAGAGGGGAATAGCACCTTCCTCTTTATAAGTAATTTCATAATTTTTTACTTTTAGGTGTTTTTCAATATACTCTTTAATTTGATTATCATAATCTTTTTGTGAATTATCGTTCATTTTTGATAACCAAGTAGTTTCAATTAAAGCCTTATTTTTTGAATAAGGAAGTGTATAAAAAAAATGAACACTTTCTCTTTGATCACAATCAAAATCCATTAGATTGAAAATTTCTTCATCAAAAAGATTATTTTTTGTTTCAATTTCAACACCACAAAAATGTTGCCAAAGATTAAGATGATTTTTTTTTATCTCAGGAACACTGTTAAATATGAATGAATTTTTTGTATTGATTTCTGCAATATCTTTAAAGAAAGAAATATTTTTATTTTCTTTTAATTTATTATTTATTTTTTTGTAAAATAATCCACTATCAATACTTTGGTATGGAAAATCTTTACATTCGAGATAATTAGTTTTTCCTGTTATGTTTATTGAAAAATTATTCCAGTTTTTTTTAACACAATCGTCAAAATTATGATGCACAACCTTCCAGAAAGACCATGTTTTATCTTTTTTGTACTCGGATCTAGGTTCAATAATTGCCAAAGTTTTATCTTTTAATTTTTCGTGAATCTCAAGTTCATATGCAAGCGATAAACCTGCACACCCACCACCAATAATTGTATAATCAAATTCTTTCATCTAAATCTACTTCCTGACTAATAATAGCATGTTCTTTTACTCTTTGATGAGGCTCTATCTCTTTTAAATAAATTAATATTAAATCAAATATGGAAATAATTGTTTGATAAATTTTTTCAAAATTATTTACGTATATTTTTCCTGATTTTTCATAATTTTCCATATCCCCTTTTTGTAAAATTTTTCTGCCAATCTGTCTGTAAATCCTTCTCGCAACAATTATAGAAAATTTATATCTAAATGGAATTTTTTGGATAGAACTAAATGAGCTTTCATAGAACATATCTGCAAGTTTTAAGGTTGCTTGAATATTTTCAAAATCTGGCTTGATATATTCTCTATTCATTTTTTTATCTTCAATTACGTCTCTCGCAATATTTGTCAATTGCATCGCAATACCTAAATCAATTGCTCCTTTTAAAGCTCTTCTATCGTTCACCATTAGAATTTTTGACATCATTAAACCAACTGTTCCAGCTACTCTATAAGAATAAATTAATAAATCTTTGACAGATCTAATATGAATTTTTTTTTTTAAATCTGATGCAACACCATCAACTAAGTCATCTAAAATTATTTTTTTTATATTGTTATTTTTTGCAAGGGTGACTACATCATAAACAATTTTTTCACTTTCGTCAGATGAATGTATTTCTTTATTATCTGCATCATAAATTTTTTTTAAAAAATTTCTCATTTCATTAAATTTTTTAATTTTATAATCTAAATCAGTTTTTTCGTCAGCTATGTCATCTAAAACTCTACAAAATGCATAAAGTTTAGCAGAATTTTCATAAATTTTTTTTGGTAAAAAAAAACCTGCCCAATTGAATGATTTAGCAAAAATAGCCAGATAGTTTTTTTTATTCATTAAATTATTTTATCTAATACTTTAGCTGACGACAAAACTCCTGGTACACCAGCGCCAGGGTGTGTTCCTGCTCCAACAAAATATAAACCATCATAAATTTCTGATTTATTGTGAAATCTAAAATAAGCAGATTGTGAAAATTTTGGCTGGATAGAAAAACCTGAACCATATTTAGTATTTAAATCTTTTTCAAAGTAATCTGGTGTTAAATAAAAATCCTCGACAATATTTTCTTTTAGATTGGGCATTAAATCGTTTTGCATTTTATTAATTACTAAATTTTTCATTTTTTCTCCTTCCTGAGACCAATCAATATTTGATTGGTTATTTGGAACAGGCACAAGAACATAAAAACAATCGTTCCCCTCTGGGGCCATAGATTTGTCAGTCGACGATGGCCTGTGAAGATAATAGCTAATATCATCATTTAACTTTTTATTATTAAATATATCATTTAAATGTTCTTTATATTTGTTACCAAATTTGATTGTATGATGTTCCACGTTTTCATATTTTTTTTTAGTACCAAAGTAATAAACAAATAATCCCATTGAATATTCCATTCGATTTTTTTTCCATTTAAATAGAAATGAATTATCTATATTTCCATTTAACATTTTTTCATAAACTGCAGGTGGGTCTGCATTACAAATTACATTATTAGAGTTTATAATAGTTTTATCATTAAGTTGAACACCAGTAATTTTTTTTTTATCTGAAATAATTTTTGTTACTTCATGACCTCTGATTACTTTAATTCCTTCTTCATTCATAAGTTTTTCAAATCCTTTTATTATATTTCCTGTTCCTCCCATCGAATAATGAATACCCCATTTTTTTTCTAAGTATAAAATTAGTCCATAAATCGAGGTTGTGGTGAAAGGATTACCCCCAACTAATAATGGATGCATACTTAACATTCTTCTCAATTTTTCATTTTTTATATAAGATGAAACTAATGAATAGACTGATTTATAACTTTTAAGCTTTAAAAGAGCTGGTAATTGTTGCATCATTACTAATGGTTTATCAAATGGTACATCAGCCAGTTCAATAAAACCCTTATCAAAAATTTTTTTTGTAAAATTAACTAATTTTTCATAACCAATAACATCTTCTTTATTGATTTTTTCAATTTGCTTTTTCATTTCCACTTCGTCTCCAGAGTAATTAAATTTAGTTTTGTCCTCAAAAATAAATTGATACCAAATCTTTAAAGGTTTAAGTTTAATGTAGTCTTTTGGATTCTTTTTGAATAATTCAAATAATTCGTTAATTAAATAGGGTGCTGTAATTACTGTTGGGCCACCATCATAAATGAAGCCATTTTTTTTAAATACTCTTGCTCTTCCTCCAAGATCTGGATGTTTTTCAATTAATGTTACATCATGACCTTTTGCTTTAAGACGAAGAGCGGCAGCTATACCCCCAAAACCTGAGCCAATTATAACAAAATTCATTATGATAATTTATAGCCTTTTAAAAAAAAATGTAAGGGGATTATGAGTTAATTTTTTTTAACTCTTCTTTAGTCTCATCTAAATTTTTTTGAAATAAAGTATCTAGTTTTGATTTATCTACAGAGGTAGTAATAATTTTTTTGACCGAGTCCACTGCAATTTTGATCGAGGCATTTTTTATTTCTTTAATTGCTGTGTTTTTCATCTGCGTAATTTTAGTTTCGGCTGAATTTTTTTTAATCTCAGATGATTTGTGAAATTTATCATTTAATTCTATGATTAATCTATCACTGTCTTTTTTTGCTTCTTCCAAAATTTCACTTCTAACTGATTGTGCAGTATCAAGTTTTTTTTGAGCATTATCTAGCATCACTTTAGCTTCAGTTCTTAATTTTTCACTTTCATCTATTTCATTTTTAATATCTAAAATAAGCTTATTAAGAATTTCATTTATTTTTTGTGGAACTTTTAGATATATCAATCCTCCAAAAAATATAAAAAAAGAAACTGCCACCCAAAAAGTTGAATCAATTTCCATAGAATTTATCTCCATTTTTTTTTGAAAGATCTTTAACAATTGCGGAAATACTACTATTATTAATTTCAGTACCCATTAAATTTTTTAATATTTCTGAAGAAGTTTCAATTGCAATCTGATTAATTTTTTCTGGAGCAGTTTTTTTAAGTTCATTTATTTCTTTCTCTGCCTTATTAATTTCTTCATCAATTTGTTTTTCTAAAACCTCTCTTTTTAAATTTATATCTTTAATAGTCTTCTCTCTTGTTTCTTTAAAAATATCTTTTGCTTCAGATTTACTCTTTATAATTATTTCTTCATACTCCTTGAGTTTTGATTCACTATCTTTTCTTTGTTTCTCAGCGGCCTCAATATTTTCTTGTATTTGAGATTTTCTTAATTCTAGGTTTGCACTTATTTTTGGCAATATAAGTTTAGATAATACAACGTATAAAATACCAAAAGTTAATGTAAGCCAAAAAATTTGTGAAATCCAAAATTCAGGATTTAATTGAGGCATACCTCCACTTTCAGCTGCAAAAACCTCTCTAGAAATAAAGAGGTTAAAAAATATTAATTGAAAAAAATATTTTTTAATCATTAAATTTAAAAAGCAAATAGAATGATTAATGCAACCACTAATCCAAATAATCCAGTAGCCTCTGCTAATGCGAAGCCTAAAAGTAAATTTGGAAATTGTTTCTGTGCTGCAGAAGGGTTTCTCATAGCTCCTGATAGATAATTACCAAAAATTATTCCTATACCAACACCAGCACCAGCTAAAGCGATAGCCGCTAAGCCTGCTCCGATCATTTTTGCTGCTTCTAATTCCATTATTTCCTCCTATATGTTAATGGTGTAAATTTAATGCATCATTTAAATAGATGCATGTTAAAATTGCAAAAACATATGCTTGAAGAAAAGCAACTAATATCTCCAAACCAGTGAGTGCAACTGAAAAACTCAGTGGAAGCCATCCACCGACTATTCCAAGACTTATAACAAAGCCTCCGAAAACCTTCATCATTGTATGACCCGCCATCATATTAGCAAAAAGTCTAACAGATAAACTTATGGGTCTACTTAAATATGAAATAATTTCAATAACCACAATTAAAGGAAGTAATACAACTGGTACTCCACTTGGCACAAAAAGCTTTAAATAACCAAAACCATGTTTAATAAAACCAATTATTGTTACTCCTATAAAAATAAATGCTGCTAAAATAAATGTAACTATTATATGACTAGTAACTGTAAAAGTGTAAGGTATCATTCCAAACATGTTACAAAATAAAACAAACATGAATAATGAAAATATAAAAGCAAAGTAGGGCTTTGCTTTCGAACCTGCAGTGTCACTAATCATTTTTGATACAAATGTATAACTAAGTTCTGCTAAAAGTTGAATTTTGTTAGGCAACATTGAATTTTTTTTAGAACCTAAATTAAAAATTATTAAAATAGCTAAAGTACTCACAACCATAAACAAACTTGCGTTTGTAAATGAGATATCAAAAGAACCTATTTTAATCTCTGGCCCAATTCTGTAAACTTCGAACTGGGTCATCGGATTTGCTGCCATAAATTTTTTATCTATTTTTGCATATTTTTTGCAGATTTAATCACATTTGTAATTCCAGCAATTACCCCTACAAAAAAAAATATTAAAATTAACCAAGGTTTAGTACCAAAGGTCTTGTCCAAAATAAACCCAATAATTGTCCCTACTGCTACAGCTGAAACGAGCTCAGTGCTTAGCTTAAAAGCGGTGCCAATTGGTGATGGATTGAGATTTTTGCTATTTATATTTCGTTTAGAGGCTTTTTTTTTTGCAATTTCTAAGCGAGTTTTGAACTGATCTTTTGGCATTATGATGTAATCAAGCAACCATACTTTCTGCTTTCTGTAAATCCACAGCAACTAACTGACTAATTCCTTTTTCAGGCATTGTTACACCGTAAAGTCTGTTCATTTTTGACATAGTTAAAGCGTGATGGGTAACAATTATAAATTTAGTATTAGTGATCCTAGTGAGCTCTTCTAATAAATTACAAAATCTAGTTACGTTAGCATCGTCTAAAGGAGCATCTACTTCATCTAGAACACATATCGGTGAAGGGTTAGTTAAGAAAACTGCAAAAATTAAGGAAAGAGCTGTTAATGCTTGTTCTCCTCCGGACAATAAAGTAATTGATTGCAATCTTTTTCCTGGGGGACTAACTAACATTTCTAAACCAGCTTCAAGAGGATCATCTGAGTCTACTAATTCAAGTTTGGCATTACCACCATTAAATAGTTTCGTATAAACTTCATTAAATTTTCTATTAACTTTTTCAAAAGCTTCGATTAATCTTTCCCTCCCTTTTTGATTTAATTCATTAATACTATCTTTAAGTTTAATAATTGCAGATACTAAATCAGCTCGATCTTGTTCCATCTTTTTTATTTCAGACTCATATTTATTTGTTTCCTCATCAGCTTTTAAATTCACAGATCCTAATTTTTCTCTTTCTTGTTTTTTTTTATCTAATAAATCTTCTTGATTTACTGCATCTGGTAATTCTTCAACTCCAAAAAGATTTGAATTTTCTAAAATATTTTCCTCTTTTAAATTTAGCTCAGAATTTATTCTATCTATCAAATCACTTTTTCTTTTTTTAAGACCTTCTATTGTTGCTCCTGAACTAGCTTTTCTCTCTCTAATTTGTATTGATTGTTCTTGTATGTTATTTAATTGAGTTCTGAAAGTTTCTATTTTTTCATCTGTCTCATTTATTATTTTTTCATTTAAATCTTTTTCCTCTTCAGAAATTCTTAAGTTTTCAGAAATTTGTCCCTTTTTTTCAGCTTGTAGTTTCGGTTGATTTTCTAATTTATCCAATTGACTACTAAATTTATTTTTTCTGTCAGATAATTCATTTACCATTTTTTCAGAATTTAAAAGCAAATTTTTCCAACTTTCAATTTCTTTATCAATAATATTAATTCTTTCATTTCTTTTGACAGATTCTTTTTTGATATTTTGGTTTTGACTGTAACTATTTGCATATTTTTCAATGCTATTCTCAAAATTGTTTAAGGCATTTATTGCTTCTTCATTTTTTTGAGAATGGATTAAATCTTTTATATTATCAATTTCAGTCTTTAATATATTTTTCGATTGATTTAAATCTTCATTTGATTGCTTCTCAGTTTCATAATACTTTGAGTCAATTTCAATCAAATCATTTTTTTCTTCTTTAAGTCTTTTTTCATTAGAATTTGCATCAATTATAATTCCTTTTTCTCTTGAAATATCTTCATCAAGTGTTTGAAGAGATTTCTTAATATTTTCTATTTCTTCTTGCACTCTAGTGTTTTCTTCATCTAAACTCTGAAGTTCTAAATTTAGTCTCTGTATCTTTGATAAATTCTCAATATTTTTTTCTCTTAAAGGAGTTACTTTTTCAGTTTCAGATTTGATTGTTTTTTCTAATTCTGAAATTTTAATATTATATCCACTTACCTCTCCTTCTGCTTCAGTATTTATTTCATTTTCAACTCTTATTTCCTTATCGATTTCTAATAATTTCAAATAATATAGCCCAGCTTCAATCCTTTTAATTTCATCTGATATATTTTTATATTTGGTTGCTTCCTCTGCTTGTTTTTGAAGATTGGCTAATTGTCTTTCCTGCTGTCTTCTTAACTCATCTGCTCGCTTTAAATTATTTTCTGCAGCTCCTAATCGTAATTCTGCTTCATGTCTTCTTACATGAAGACCTGAAATACCAGCAGCTTCCTCTAAAATAGCTCTTCTATCAGTAGGTTTTGCAGTAACAAGGGCTCCAATACGCCCTTGGCTTATCATAGAAGGTGAATGAGCACCTGTTGATAAATCAGCAAAAAACATTTGTGCATCTCTTGCTCTAACTTCTTTATCGTTAATATAAAATTTCGATCCTTTATCTTTTTCAATTTTTCTTTTTACATTTATCTCTTCGATCTCACGATATTGTATAGGCCCTTCATTTTTTTCATTTTGAACTGTTACTAAAACTTCAGCTATATTTTTTGAGGCTTTATTTGAGGTACCTGAAAAAATCACATCCTCCATTCCTGAGCCACGCATACTTTTAGCTGATGTTTCTCCCATTACCCATCTTAAAGACTCAACTATATTTGATTTACCGCAGCCATTAGGCCCAACAATACCCGTTAAACCATCTTCAATTAAGAAATTGGTTTTATCCGCGAAGGATTTAAATCCATTTAGCTGGATTTTTTTAAACTGCATATTAATCTTATATCAGTTTTTCTAATATTTTTTTTAAATTTTTGTAATTAAGTGATTTTTCAAACTTTTTATTATTGATTATTATCGTAGGAGTAGCATTTACCTTAAAATTTTTAACACCTTCGACTCGATCATTTAAAACAAAATCCTCTATATTTTTATTATTAATACATTTTTCAAAATTAATTTTAAAACCTTCTTTTTCAATGAAATTTTTTAGATTATCATTAACGTCCTCAATAGAGCTTCCCCTTACCCACTCTTGTTGATTTGAATATAAACTTTCTAAAATTTCTAAACCTTGATCATAATTACATTGAGCAATTTTTGCAGCGTTAAAAGCTGCAATATCTAGTGGAAAATGTCTAAATTCAATTTTAGCCAAACCCGTATCTAAAAAATCTTTTTTAAGCTGAGGATAAATATCTTTATGAAAACTTGCACAATGACTACAAGTTAAAGACTCATATGCAATTATAGTTATTTTAGCGTCTATTTCTCCTGAAACTAAACGATTAGTATCAGCGTTAACACTTGCGGTTATTCCAAAAAAAATAAAAATTAATAAATAAATTTTTTTCATTTTTCTCTAAATACTTTTGTTAATTCAATTAATGATTTTTTTATTTTTTCATTTTTTACACCAAAGATTTTTTTTTGATACTCATTTTTTGTCACATTGGTCTTAAGTGGCTTTAAATCTTTAGAAATTTTTTGATCATCTTCAAAACTAGTAAATTTTATTTTTTCTACTACTGTCTTTCCAAAAAAATTATTCATTCTATCCATAATTTCTTTTTTGGAATATTCCAAATCTACCTCATGACCTCTTTTTACCATTACTATTAAAGTACTTACCCCAAATTTATTTGAATTCTTAAATGATTTTGGATAGCAAACTTTAAAAAGTCTCTCTCCTGCTATAATTTTCCAGTTATTCAATGTTTCCGAATAAACTTGACCTCTATTATTTATTATTTTTTTAATATTTTTTGGCAAAGTGTCTTTTAAGGATCTTAAACCTTGAATGGTGTTAAATCTCTGCTTAGTATTATTTTTATATTGCATATGAAAGAAAAGATAATAACAAAAAAAGTTCTTAAATGGTATGATTTAAATAAAAGATCATTACCATGGAGAAAGAAAGTTTCTTTAGAAAAGAAACAATATTACACATTGGTAAGTGAGTTTATGTTGCAACAAACTCAAGTTAAAACTGTAATACCTTTTTTTAATAGATTTATAAAAGATTTACCTTCTATAAATTCTCTTGCGAAAGTTAATGAGAAAAAATTAATAAAACTTTGGGAAGGTCTAGGATATTACTCTAGAGCAAGAAATCTAAAAAAAACTGCGCAAGAAATAATTAAAAATTTTAATGGAAAATTGCCTAATAATTCTGAGGATTTACTAAAGCTCCCTGGTGTAGGAAATTATACTGCAAATGCAATTTTGGCTATTGCATTTAACAAACCTTATATTCCACTAGATGGAAATATAGAAAGAGTTTTAAAAAGATACCTTTATTTAAAGAAAGAAAAAGAAATTCGAAAAGATAATCTTGTCAAAAAAAAAATTATATTTGGAACTACTTTAAGATCAAGTGATTACGTTCAAGCATTAATGGAATTAGGAGCATTGATATGTAAGCCAAGTAATCCAATATGTAGTCAGTGTCCAATTATAAAAAATTGCAAATCTTATAGAAAGAATGATTTTACTTTAACTAAAAATACAAAGAAAAATAGGGACAAATATTTTATCCTTAAAGTTTATAAAAAGGATCAGAAATATTTATTAATTAAAAACACTAAATTTAATTTTCTAAAAAATTTATCTATTTTTCCCATGGAAGAATTATCTAATCCAAAAAATTTTAATGAAAATTTGAATTTTAAGATGTCCAATATGAATATGAATATAAAGATTCAATATTCTAAAGATAATCAAAAATTTCCTTCATCTTATTGGTTTGATAGAAAAAAATTAAATAGTTATATGTTACCTTCATTTACAAAAAAAGTAGTTCAATATTTAGAGAAAAATTAATGAAAAAAGTTGGTATTATTGGTGCAGGTATCTCAGGACTATACATTGCTAATTTATTTAAAAGAAATTCAAATTATCAAATTACAGTTTTTGAAAAAAATCATGTGATTGATTTAGATGAAGGTTATGGAATTCAGTTATCAGTTAATAGCGTAAAGCTTTTGAATCAAATTGGATTTGACAAATTTAAAGATGATAAAAAATTCAATCCAAATAAAATAAATTTCTATTCTATTAAAAGCTCTAATAAGATATGCGATTTGGATATCTCAGAATTTAATTCACAAGAATGTAAGTATACTACTTTGAAAAGGTCTGATCTAGTCAATTTTTTAAAGGTGGGTTTAGAGCAGTCAATTAAAACCAATCATAATATTTCGAAGATAGATCAAGAAAATAAAAAGATTAAACTTAATTTTGAAAACAATGAAATTTTTGAATGTGATTATTTGATAATTTCAGATGGAGTTTTTTCAAAAAGCAAAAGTCTTATCTCAAATAATAAAACTCAACCAAGTTTCAATAAAATGTTGGCTTTAAGAGGTACAATACCTAATTCTCAAAAAATTGATTGTAATAATATTTCGTTGTTTTTAGGTCCTGATTTTCATCAGGTAATTTATCCTGTAAATCCTAGCGGGGATTTAAATTTTATAGCCATATTAAAATATGACCTTTCAATTAATGAACAAAAAAACCATTTGTTATTCAATGAGAATAATTTTATCAAAAAAATTTTAGATGATATTCCATTAGAGATGAGAGAATTTATAAATGAAATTAAGCAATTAAAGATATTTCCAGTATTTATCAGTAATAATTTTTTTAAATTAAAAAATGATAATGTTCATTTTATAGGCGATGCTCTTTTTGCCTTTCCTCCATCATTTGCCCAGGGTGCATCACAGTCTATAGAGGGCGCTTATGAATTATTTAAAAGTATAGAAAACAAAACGGAAAATAGTTTTTTTAAAAATAGAGTAAGTAAAATTAGAATGGTTAATAACAGATCAAAATTTAATCAATTTGCATTCCATTTATCTAATCCTTTAACTACATTTTTAAGAAACATTTTTTTGAAAAAATTGGTTAAGAATAAAAAGTTTTTAGAAAGTTATCTTGGTAAAATTTATAGATAATTTTTATCAACAAGGAATTTTTGTCTTAAATTATCTATTGGCACAAAAGAACTACCTAATTTGCAATGCCAATAAGTCCATCCGTTACAGCTTTCGGCACCTAAAATTGTAGCTGCTACTTTATGAATAGATCCCTCAGTTTGAGCATGCTTGATACTGCCATCAACCATTATTTTTGCACTAATTTTCCTCTTATTATCAAAAATAGTGGTACCTGGTTTAATAATTCCTAATTCAACTAATGATCCAAAAGGTATTCTTGGTTTAGATCTATTGTTCTGAAGAGTATCTAAATAATCATCTTCTATAGGTATTGTTTTTTTTACTCTTTGTTCTGCAGCTTTAAAATAGGTTTTTTCTCGTTCAATTCCGTAATAATTTCTCCCCAATTTTTTAGCAACTGTTGCTGTAGTTCCAGATCCTAAAAAAGGATCTAAAACTAAATCATCTTTATTCGAGGTTGCTAATAAAATTCTGTGAAGTAAAGCCTCTGGTTTTTGTGTAGAATGTACTTTTTTACCATTCTTTTTAAGCCTTTCTGAGCCATTACAAATCGGTAATTCCCAATTAGATCTCATTTGAAGATCATCATTCAAACATTTTAAAGATTGGTAGTTGAATGTATATTTTGATTTTTCAGTTTTTGACGCCCAAATTAATGTCTCATGAGCATTTGTAAAACGTGTGCCTCTAAAATTTGGCATGGGATTTTTTTTATTCCAAATGACATCATTTAAAATCCAAAAACCTAAATTTTGAATTGCCGTACCAACTCTGAAAATATTGTGATAACTACCGATTACCCAAATAGCTCCATCTTTTTTTAAAATTCTTTTACATTGAGTTAACCATGAATAAGTAAAGTCATCATACTTTTTAAAATTTTCAAATTGGTCCCATTTGTCATTTACTGCATTAACCTTAGATCTGTCTGGTCTTGTTAATTCACTTTTTAATTGTAGGTTGTAGGGAGGATCAGCAAAAATTAAATCAAAAGTATCATCAGGGATTTTTTTCAGTTCCTTTAAACTATCTCCATTAATTAATTTATTTTTCAAATCTAAATTCATTTTTTAAAAATAAATTAGACTCCAAAAAGATTAATGGGTCAACCTACGATTGAATTATTTAGATTCGATTTGTGTTAGATTTTTTTGAGATAACTAGATATTGTGTTTCTACGTGAAACCTATTTAATTTTATTAATTGGTGAAAAAGTTTTCCTATGATGAGATGTAACACCTAAATTTTTAATAGCTTTCAAATGTTCTTTAGTTCCATAACCACAGTTTTTATCCCAATAATATCCTCCAAATTTCTTTCCAAGATTAGATATCATTTTATCACGTGTAACTTTTGCAATTATAGAAGCTGCTGAAATTGACGGTATTTTTTGATCACCTTTAATAACACAAATAAAATTATAATTCTTAATATTTGGGGATTTATTTCCATCAATTAGAACTAGGGAGGGTTTTTTTTTTAATTTTATAATTGCTCTTTTCATAGCAAGCATACTTGCATGAAATATATTTATTTTTTCAATTTCTTTGACTGAAGCTTTACCTATAGCCCATATAGAGTTTTTTTTTATATATTTTGCTAAAGTTTTTCGTCTAGATTTTGATAGTTTTTTTGAGTCACTTAATATTTTTTTGTCTATTGATTTATTCAATATTACCGCAGCAGCATATACAGGTCCTATCAAGCTACCTCTTCCAACTTCATCAACTCCAGCAACAATTTTCATTAAATTTTTATTTTAAGATCTTTAATTTTTTGTCTGATTTTTTTTAAATCCTCCCAAGAATATTTCTTATTTTCTGGAAATCTAATTAAATATGAAGGGCTAAATGTTATCATGATAGGATAATTTTTATCTTTTATGATAATCTCCTTCCAATCTCCTCTTTCACTTGAAATTTTATTGTTTATTCCTGTAATAGACTCCATAGCTGTACTTCCCATTAAAATAATAATTTTAGGATTTATTATAGCAATATGCTCTTTTAAGAATTTGGAGTATCTTTTGATTTCTTGGGCTGTTGGTTTTCTATCATTGGGTGGACGAAAATTTACAGAGTAAGTTAAATATACATCATCAATATTAATATTTATTGCAATCAACATTTTTTTTAAAAGTTTACCAACTTCTCCTTGAAAAGCTAAACATGATAAATCCTCTTCAGCTCCTGGAGCTTCGCCAATTAACATTAACGGGCTATTTGCATTTCCATCACCAAGAATCAAATTTTTAGAATTATTTTTTAAATCACAACTTTCAATTGAATTAATTATTTTTTTTAAGTCAGATAATTTTTCAGCCTTATCAAGAATATTTTTGGCATTATTGGAATTATTGATTTTAAATCTATTTAGTGGTTTATCATTAAAAATAAAATCGGGTTCAAAAGTATCAATTAAGTCTAGTTTAATTTTG
>CACOQC010000005.1 GCA_902629215.1 uncultured Pelagibacteraceae bacterium
TTGTTTGAGTAGCGGCGGGAGTTTCAATCTTTGGAGTTTCTGAAACTACTTGATCATTATTTTGAATAATATTTTCTTCAACTTTAACTTCATTATTATTTTCAGTTTCTTTAACTTGATTTTTTAATTTTTCACTCTCTTCATGAACATCATCAAACCATTTTTCTAAAATAGGTATTGCTTCTTCTAAATTTGTTGTACCTGAAGATGAAATTTTCTGTTTTCCATCAATATAAAGTCTTCCAACCCAATTTTTTGATTTTAGCTCACCCTTATATTTATCTTGTCTTACATATATATGTAGTCTTCCATCCTTTTTATGAATTACTTGATGGCTAGATCCACCATTTTCTTCTTTTTTTTCATCAGAAGCATCTAAAACTTCTGTTTGTTCTTGGTTTTGATCATTATTATCGTTTACTGATGAAGTTGTTTCATTACTTTGTGTCTCTAGAGTTTTATTTTCCTCATTATTTTCATTTGATTGTATTAAATTTTCATTTTGATCATTACCCTGATTTGTTTCAGTAGGTTCATTATTATTAGGAGTATTTTCGCCTTCTGGTTGATTATTTTTATCAACTTCAGATTGATTCTCTTCATTTGAGGTAGATGGCTCCTCAATAATATTTTTTTTATCGTCTTCTTGATCTGACATAATTTTTTTTAATTCATTTTTTCTAACACAATATCGAATCTCTAACACAAAGTTAGGTTACAGTCTAACACAAAATTGTAAGTTGCATGCTCATATTGGGTCTTTTTTCAAAAAAACAAGTAAAATCAACACTTTTTCACTTAAAAAAAATTTCAATCAAATTTTTAAATTTTCTAGTTATTCATAATTACTCTAACACAAATGAAAAAATTTTATTGTGTTAGAGTAAAATTAATTTGTGTTAGAGTTTTTATTCAAAATGAAAAAATAAAAAAGCTAATAAAATCAACAATAATTGAATTTTTGATAAAAATTAGTGATTTTGTGTTAGAGTATAATTTTTTTGTGTTAGAGATAAATATTTTTATTAATTTTTTTTTAAAATTGTTCCTTGAACGACGATTTAAGAGAAAATTTTATCAAAATTTCTAATTTCTACTAAAAATTGAAAGATTTTTTTATAAATTTTTATTTTTTTTCAATTTAAGAGTGTATTTTTATAAAAATTTTTAATTTTAGTAAAAAATAAAAAAAATCTTCTTATAATTTTCTTAAGATTACCTTTTTAATACTAATTTGGATTACCTTTTATGTCAGTTGTTAATTCCTGATAAATTAAAACTGAAATAGTGTTTAAATTTTTTACAATTCTTTCAAAATCCCAAGTGAGATCAACATCATTGCAATTTAATTCTTTAAAATAATATACTTCTGCCAATGGTAGAGCTGGAGTTATATCTTCTGCAATAATATTTAACTGATTTGTTTTTTTTTCAATTGTAAAGTTATATCTACAAACATTTGAAGTGGCCCAATATAAAAGAGAAGAAATAATTATTGCAATAAAAATCATTACTTTACTTATTCCAAACATAAAAAGTAAATTAAATTCCGTCTACAACTACAATTGTTAAATCATCTTTTTGTATTCGACCAGATTTAATTATATCTTCGATAATTTTATTTAATCTGTCGTGATTAGGAATGTGATGATATTTTTTTATATAATCTTTAAATCCATCTGACTCTAGCATGTCTCCTTTAGTATCTTTAATTTCAGTTATACCATCTGTAAAAATATACATTGAACTATTTGAAAAATTAATTTTAGTTTCTTTAAATTTAAATTTAGGTGCAATACCTAGAGGTGGTCCTGCTTCTTCAAAATTAGAAAAGTTTCCGTCTTTAGAATAAATTAATGGAGGTTCATGCCCTGCATTAGATAAAGTTAATTCTTTTTTATTGCTATCGTAAATTCCTATTAACATTGTCACAAACATTCCTCTTGATGTTGTTTCACATATTTCTGTATTTAAAATATTTAAAAGTTCTGCTGCTGAATAATTTGTTTTACTTAAGCATCTATAAAGACTTGATGCTTTAGACATCAACAAAGATGATTTAATTCCTTTACCAGAAACATCTGCAACACCAAATCCGTAAATACCTTCAGATAGTTTTGCAAAATTATAAAAATCTCCTGAAACAACTTTTGCTGGGATATTAATTCCTGCAATTGGAAAATTTTCTTTTTTGTTTTGCGATAATAATGTTTTTTGTATTTCACCAACTATTTCTATTTCTTTTTGTAATCTATTTTTATCAATTAAATCTTTTGCCATCTTTGCATTTCTAATTGCTAAAGCTGCAGGACCAGATAAAGTTTCTAAAAGTTTTCTATCGTTCTCTTCAAAAAGTTTATTGCTTGTTTTTTTATTTAAGCAATGAATAACTCCAATACATTCATCTGATACAATTAAAGGTGAACATAAAACTGAATAAGTAGTAAAATTTGTTTTGTTATCTAAATCAAAATAAAATTCAGCAATTTCTCTAACATCTTTTCTTACGTCGCCAACTCTAATACATTTTTTCATTACTGCTGCTTTACCCATAACTCCTTGTGTTATAGGAATTTCAAAATCTTCTAGATAGGCTTGATGTTTAGAAGCTATACACTGAAATGTTTGAGTCTTGTCATCTATTAAAAAAATATTAGCAGCTTGAGCATTAATTCTTTTAATAATTAGTTCTAATGAATTATTTAATGTTTCTTTTAGATCAAGAGATTTTGCAAACTCTTGATTCATTATTGTAATTAATTCTAAATCTTTACCACTCGTATCTTCAACTTTATTTGTTTCCTTTTTTTTTGCGCCAAAAAACATGTTATTTATAAATTGATATTCGTTATATTTTTGATATTTTTGTAATTGATGGAAATCATTATTCATGCGCCTAATTTCTATTTACACCTAACAGATGCAATTATGTTTGTGCAATACTGTATTAATGGGCTCATAGATCTATCCTCTCAAATTAAACTATAAATTGTGATCTATATTATAGTATTTATCTTCGGAAGTATATGGGGAAGTTTTAGTAATGTCTGTATACATAGAATCCCTAAAGATATGAGTGTTGTAAAGGGAAGATCATTCTGTCCTTCATGCAACAAACAAATTAAATGGTACAATAACATTCCTCTGCTATCTTTTATAATCTTAAAAGCTCGGTGCCAAGAATGTTCAGCCAAAATTAATACAAAATATTTTTTAGTTGAGTTTATTTCTGGTCTAAATTTTGTTTTGATATTCTATTTATTCGGTATCTCATTAACAACGCTTCTGTTTTTTATTTTAAGTATATGTTTTCTAATTATTTTTTTTATAGATCTAAAACATTTTATAATCCCAAACGAACTTACATATCCTTTAATGCTTATTGGTTTTCTAAAATCATTTGATCCTAATCTTAATTATCATTTGTTTCCAAATTTTATCAATTCATTAATAGGTGGAATTTTTGGTTACGTAATAATTTGGTTAATAATTTTTATTTATAAAAAATTAAGAAACAAAGAAGGAATGGGTTTAGGTGATGCAAAATTACTTTCGGTAATTGGTTTTTGGTTTGGCTGGATATCTATTCCGTTTGTAATATTTTTTTCATCAGTTGTTGCTTTAATGAGTGTAATTCCTGATTTAATAAGAAATAAAAAAAAACTTTCATCGCAAATACCTTTCGGGCCTTTTATTATTATTGGTAATTTAATTTTTCTTTTTTTGTTTGATCAAATTAAATTATTCTTAAATTAAAATTTTACCCACATTGATCAGCAAATTGTTAGAATTTTATTTTAAATGATATTATAAAGTAAATATGAAAAAATTTTTGTCTATAATTATAATTTTACCAATTTGTTTTTATTTATTTATTGAATTCATTGGAGATAGATTTATTAAAAATATATTACAAAATAATATATCAAGTTCATTAAACAGAGAAGTATCAATTGAAAAATTAAATATAGATTATTTAAGTGGAGAAGCAGACGCTAAAGGGATTAAGTTGTTAAATAAAAAGTTTGAAGGTTATTTAGTTAATATAGAGTCAGTTAAAGTAAATTTAGATGCATTCTCAATTTTTTCTAACAACATTATAATAAATGATGTGTTGTTAAAAGATATTAGTGTAAATTATTATTTTGATTATGCTGAACAAAAAATTATAGATAACGTAAGATCTCTTCAAGATGATCTAACATATAGAACTTCAAGTTCTGAATCTAATAAATACTTTAATATTCAAAATCTTGATGTAAAAAATATTTCTTTATCGATATTGTCTCCAGATTTTAATATTGATAAAACCTTTTCACTTAAAGACATGAGCTTTAATAACATTGGTAATACTAAAAAGAGTAATGATTATAAAGATACTTTAAAAAAAGTTTTTAATGAAACTGTTGATACAATCAAAGAAAAAATAATTAATAATAATTTTTTAGATAAAATTCAAAATTTCAATACAGAGGATTTAGAAGATAAGGTAAAAGATAAACTGAAAAATAAACTTAAAAAGTTAATAAATTAGTGGAAACTTTTTTATTCATTAATATTATTATTACAGCCTTAAATATATTTATTCTAGCTTATGCTTACTCTTTAAAATTTTTTCCAATCAAATGGCGTAAGAAAGTTAATCAAGATACTCTTGTGGGTTTGGCTATCATATTTATAACTATGTTAAATATGTTTATGTGGATAATTTATTTTTATTATGAAATTTTTGATCCTTTAAAAGAAATTAAAGAACTCATTACTTAATATTAGAAGCCTGTATCTCTCCAGCCACCCTTATTACTTAAGACTTCACCGGCAATAGCTAGTATTGAATATAATGTATCAGGATTTTCACTAGGTCCGGCAACGTTAGCATATAGCTTGTCACCAAAAATTACCAATTCTGATAAGACACCTTCTCTTACAAATGTACAGGCTCCAGCATTGGCAGCACTACCTTTTACTAACTCATGTGAATTGTTAGTACCACATTCATCATCTGAGGCACAAATAAAGGCATTTCCTATATTACATCTATTTGCTCCTGGTGGTGGTTCATAAACAGGAAAATACACCTGACCTTTAAATAAAGTTGGTGGAGCTGAAACTTTCCTATAACTTGCTTCTCCTCCTTGTCCTACTGTGCCATCCGAATTTATTGAAGTTCCATTTAAATATATTACCCAACCATCTTCACTAGATGGACAATCATCTCCACTAGAGTCACCTGTTACATCGGAACAAACACTTAAATCATCAATTGATTTTGCAGCATTAGCACCTGTATGTGCAAGTTCTCTAAAATTAGAATCCGTCTCTTTAGGAATGGTTACATTGTTTAAGTGTTTAAAGTATGGATAATCTCTATCTCTTATTCCATACAAAATGTTGTCCATCAATGCACTTCTATCCCCTAACTTACCAAAGTCACCTGTTCCGCCAAACAACCAAAAATCTTTTGTATCTACGCCAACTCCTGCATCCATACCAAAGAATGTATAACGTTTATTTTGTTCCGATGCATTCAATCTAAATAGGGTAGTCTGATCAAACATTTGTGCATTATTTTTCTTAGAGTCAGTCAAATTAATTTTTGTTATCTTACCTTCTCTATCATTAACATAAACCATTGCACCCCGCCAAGGTATACCAAACGCAGTATCAGGCGTAATTACGATAGGGGTTGTTGGAATAGCATTATTAATATTACTTCCATTTGCTGTTGGAATAACATTATTTCCTATTGTTACACCATTAGGATCTGTATCAATAATTGTCATTGGTCCTGAATTTATTTCGCCACCATAAATTCTTGCAGGGTGAGACATATCATCTAGTTCAATTGCAAATACAGAAGAGCCAGCGCATAAATTATTATTTGCTAAACCTGCACCCATTATTGCAACGTATTTGTCGTTTGCTCTTTGACTTTCTTCACCTGGAACATCAGATGGCAATCTCACTATTCTTGGAGTAGACCATGTTTCACCTAAAGTACTGTAATCTAAAGTCGGTGGTAATCCAGAAGCTACTGTACATGATGATTGTATAAAGAAATTATTTGTATTTGCTGGTTCAACTGTGCTTCCTCCACCAGGGTTATATGTCTTAGCATCAGCAAAAGTTATTTCAAAACGACCATTAATCATTCTAGCTGAACTAAATGGGACTGGCACGAACTCTCCATCAATTAATTCTGATACAGTCAGTTGATCAGCAGCAATTGTTGTTCCATCAGCTACTGGGAAACTAATATCATCAAATGTAAAAGTGGTACCTTGATAACAAGAATTTGTTCCATCTACAAAAAAAGTTCCACTTGTAGCATCAGCATTACTCTGACAAGGCGCAATATTATCTTGAACAGTTGTCGTAGTTACTGGTGGATCAGCAAATAGATCATACCCATCATCATCTATAGCTTGACTTAAGTTAGCATCTGCTTTTTGAGCTTCTAGAGATTTTTCAATACTTGCAGAACTTGAAAAGTATTCATATTCAGTAATACTTCCCTCATCATCTGCAATGTAGACAACACTGTTTACATAATCGTTAAACACAGAGAACATGTGCAATGGTCCTTTACCAGCTTTAACAATAGGGTTTGTGACATCTAGAACTGAAAAACCTGCTCCCCCTCGACCATATGGAACGAAAAGAAGTGTGTGCCAACTCTTTCCATCTTCTATTTGGCCATCTATAGTTAAACCTTTCATAAAAACATCATGAACAACTGGTGATCCATCAACACCAAAAATTGCATTAGTTCCTCCTTTGGTGCCATCAACTCTACCGTCAAGTTCGTCATTAATTAGAATAGGTAATTTACCTGCTATAAATGGTGGAATAAATGCCCACTCCTCTCTTCCTGTTTCTGCGTTAATAGCGTGCAACATTCCACTATTAGAACCTGCATAAAGAACATTTCTTCTTGTGTTGTGTGTTGCCATGAAGCTTTGGTAATTATTTATAGTTCTAAAGTAAGCTTCTTGATTATTATCTGTAAATTGTGTGCTACCATCAGGTGCTCCAATTTCAATTAATTGAGAATGATAAATATCACCTAACACATGATTTCTCACTTCAGTAATATTGCAATCACCATCGTAATCAAAATAATCTGTTCCTTTCATAAAATTAACCAAACCTTCTAATTCATCTGTAGTCCCATTAGATCCAACTCCTGTACAGTGTGACGAGGCGTTATGGTAATCATCTAGTCGAAAACCAAGTCTTAAAAACAGATTATTAATTCCATTTAAATTTTCAGTATCTGTATTAAAATTATCCCAATTACCGATATAGCTGACTTCCGGCATAGCCGTCCAAATATTTCTGCTATCACTAGAACCTGCAGCAGTTGATTGTTCTTTTATTTTTTCAGCTGCGTCCCAATTTCCTGGGAAATCTGCATCATGTTCTACTGTTCCATCAGGGTTTAATCCCTTCTTCAAAATAGTTCCTTGCCATTCACCAAATTGCTCGTAAGCAAATTGAGCTTGATACAAAGAACCACCCTCTTGAATGGTTGCAGTAATTGAAGGTGCGGTAAATGAAAGTCTTTCAGCAAGAATCTGTCTTATTTTTGATTGTAATTGAGTTTTGAGTTGCTCTGGAGTATCTGCAACTATAGTTGGCTCACAATCGGTACTATTTGCATCATCACAAGATCCAATACGTGCTAAATTGTCGAATAATTGCATTCCCCTTGCTCTAATACCGCCGCCATAAGCTACAAATAAAGTTTTTACTCCTAATGTAGTTCTTAATTGCTCAATTCTTTGAGCTGCAAACCCTGCTTGACCCTGTGTGCCTGTATTGGTCATCATTCCATCACCAATTACAATTATATAATTTAATTGACAATCTGAGTTTGGATCAAAAGCTTCGTTGTCCCCTGAAAAGTAATAGTCATGAGCCATTTCTGAAAACGAATTTGCATCTGTTCCCCATTCTACACCAAGACTGGCTAAAATAGGCAAAGTTCTAGCTGCACCCTCGGAACTTATTCCAACATTTATACATGAATTTTTAGTACACTGATTACTTTTTCCAGTAGTGTGATCTCCTATCCAACCAGAATAATATGTACACATTGAACCATTGCTATGACACCATGCGCCTCCTCCTGGACGATCACGTCTGCCTAAATTACCCATTCCCGCATTCCAATGACCAAAACCAAAATCTGCACCAGAAGTCAAAGTACTATCAGTTAGTAAGCTTGAAATTGCTTCTTTGGCACCAGTCCATCTAGTAACATCTCCTCCACCAACTTGATTTTGCCACATGGTATCTCTATTTGCAGACGTGAATAATGTTGAATTTAATTCATCTACATGTGATTCATTAGAGTAAAGTAGTCGATTACCCACTACCCTTACACCATGTACACCTCTGCTAATTCTTATACTATCAGCATTCAAGCCACCCGCTGTTCCAGAATTTTTTAAAGAACCACTTGTACCAGCACTAACTCTGACAGGACAATCTCTTGTGCTTGACCATTCATGTTTATCTATTCTAGTATCATTCCATCTACCACCATAAAAAATATCATCATCATTCTCATCAATATCAAAAACGTCCATATTGGCAAAACATTGTCTAAATGGATTATTGGTATTTGCTGGAAGTGCATTTACGCCTGCACCGTTAGTGTATCCAAATACCCAGCCACTTTTTGATACATATACTTCTGATGCATTATCTGTAACTCTAATTCGACCTCCATCCCAAAGTCTTCCATAAAGATCACCTCTTCCTTTACCTCGTCCTTGTATTTGTGCACAAGTTCCAGCAGTAAAGTTACAAGTAAGCATAAACGCATTTTTATTACCACCTCCACCCATTCCATAAGCATAAATAGCTGGACCACCAGCTTGTGAATTGAAGGCTATGTCGAAACCTCTAAAATTCCTAATACTATTTCCAGTAATAGCTAATCGACATTTATAATCTTCATCTAAAGCAAAAATATATGGAGCTCTATCTTCGTTGTGGAATCCAACAAATAATAAGTTTTCCCCACTAATGTTTGTTCCACCAACAGTTACGTTAGAAACATATTGCACCTCATGAAATCGTTTATATGCACCAATATTAAAATTTTGAGATATATTTGTGTTTGCTCCAATTCGCCAGTCACATGTAGCTGTGGTTTGACCCCCCGTAAACCACACATCTCTTGTATAACTTGTGTTGGTAGTTTGTTTTATGCCTGTAAAATTTATTCTTACTCCATCTGAATCAAATAAATATAGTCCTCCCCTTTTTTTGTCTACTGATGACAAGACTTTATTTCCATTGCCATCTATTGTCATTGAGGAAATTCTCGGATTACCTCCACCAATTTTATTATTCATACTTGCAGAGCTATCTAAGAGTATTAGTATATTAGCTGGCACATCACCCTCTCCTGATCCTGGAGGGACCGGCTTAGAGTTTGCTATCTGATTTAAATTCAGAAAAAAAACTAAAACTAAAAAATATTTAAAAACTCTCATCAATTTGTTATCTGTAAAATATCACTTTGAATTAAAAAATCTTGGTAATCAGCATTAGTAAGTTCTAATGTTTCGTATATCCCATCAGGCTCATCTATTTTACCATATATAATAATATTATCACCAAAACTTATATCTATTGCTCCCACCCAATCCTCTTCTTTAGCTTTTTCATCATCTAGCCCAAAATTATTTTGAGCAAACTGATAAATTTTATTTGTATTTTTAGCTTCCAAAGCTTCTACTTGAATCCCAATTAGTTTTTTTTCTCTAACATAAACTTTTAAAAAAGTTTCATCTAAAAGAGGATCATCACATAAATTAGGTGTATCAAATTCAACAAGCACAGTATCGCTTCCATAATCATCTTCTGCAGCTAGAGTAAATAGATCATACTTGTCTCCTAATGAAGTAATAGATGTGCCCATATTTTCTTTTACAAAATTACAGGCATTAGAGATAGATGTTAAACTGAAGATTAAAGCAATTACAAAATTAATTTTTATAATAAATTTCATGTATTAAAAAATTATAACTTTTTCATTAAATTATAAAAATATTTAAAATTGTCCAAACTATCCATTTTGGGTATTAGCTAGATAATATAACTAAGGATTCTAATGGAATCAAGATTTCAGGATCATCAAAATCATCAAGATCAGTTCCTTTTGGCATCAAATACCCACATCCATATAATTTATAAGCAGTGCCTTGACGTTGAACATTGGTTGATGTTTTTTTTAAACTAGTGCCTGCTCCTTTAAAAGTTGAACTTCCAACATTGATTGCAAAATACTCCCATCTATATCTTTGCATATGTTCAATTTCAGCGTTGGATGCACTTTCAGATACAAGGATTGGTTCTATTAGTTCACCAAAATTCCAATTTTCCTGTTGTACTGCAACAAGAACATTTCCACTATTATCTCTCACTAAATTTCTAAAACTGTTAGAGCATGGAGTACCTCGTAAAGTTTCGATATTTATCGGTATGCCTCTTCCAATAGGCCAAGGTGCGCTTGCATCAGTATGCCTTGCAAATCCTCCATTAGCTACCGCTTTTGCTCTTAACTCATCCATGTAATTAGTGTGAGCTTCCAATTCTTCTTGACTAGCACCAGCACCTGGAGCGGGAAGAGTAGCTTGATCTCTTACTGGATCAACCCATGGACCGATCATTTCATTGATCAAATATTTTTCAGCTTCAATTAAAGCATGCTCTGCAACGTAAAAAGTTTGTTGATACTCGTCACTAGTGTTATTACTTTGATGGTCAGTTGAAGAAATAACAATCAAGGCCCCACCCATTAAAGACATCACTAATAAAAGCACAAGGGATAAAATAAGTGTAAAACCTTTTTGACTTTTTCTGTTTTTATTCATTAAAAAATCCTATCATCAACAATATTTCTTGTATGAACAGTCACTACAACGCTATCTCTAAGATATCTATCAGAAAATTTTCTGATCGTTCTTGAAAATCCACTTAATTCTCTTTCTTTACCAGCTCGTGCATCAAATCTAAAAAATTCTTTCTCAGATCTAAATGAGATCCTAATGTCTACTGATCTTACTTTGTATAAGTTTTCTCTTCCTGCTTGAGATGATGGGTTCGGATAAGGCGTAAGTAGTCTTCCCTCTTGATCGAGTGCTATAAATTCCATATCCTCAACATAATCTCTAACTAACTGAGCATGATAACATTCCGAACAATCATTTGGCCCGACCCAATCTCCCTCTTCTGGCCAACTTGCTGTATTACTAGTTCGTGCTTGCCGCCAACTAATCTTTGATTTATAGATTGCATATCGAGGATTGCTCCCATCACTATCGGTAACTGGTATTGCGTAATAAGTTACTTTATATCTCTTGTAAGGCTGGAGTGGGTCAAGTTGATTAAAATCATCATAGACAATATGAATTTTATCACAACATAGATCAGCTGCGTTATGTTTAACCACTGGTGATGGAACAGTATCAATAAGATTATGACCTAGAGAATTTGGTATAATAACTACAGGGTCATGACTTTCTGCTATAGATGTTGCACCACCAATAAATTGTAAATAACTTTGTTCGGGATAATCCAATGTGTTAGTTCCTAAATAATATTTAAATCCTGACATTCTGACATCTCTTATTAGCAGTTCCACTAAATCTCTTGATGATCTACTAATTTTTGCTTTATCAACAACTTGGTTGTAAGTGGTATTTACAATAGAGTAAGTGGTATACATTGCTGCCATCATTAAAGAGGAGACAACAATTCCAATCAAAATTTCAACTAAAGTAAGTCCCAAAATGTTTTTAATATATTTCTTTTTCATTTAACCACTTGGATCATTCTGTTTTAATTTTATAATCAGACTGGAAATAGAGAAATTTTCTTTTTCTTCCATCATTTAAAAACATCTCAACTCGGCCTATATAAATGGGTTCATCAAATACAAAATCTTGGTTATGAGTGCAGCTATCCCATCTACATACTGAAAATATTTCTAAGCTTTTTCTCTCATTATTGCTCTTACATTTTAAAAATCTATTTTCATTAAATATCAGATCCCATTTTGCCTGTTTATTTCTAGGTGCATCAATGTTTTGTGTTTCATAAATATTTTCCTGTTTTGAGGAACTAGTTGCTACATTGTTTGTATCTGTTGCATTTGCATTAAGAGTAGACCCACCACAATTTAAATTAGCTTGCCAAGCATTATTTTCTATGTGCTCAGAGAATTTAACAACTCCACTTGCATCAGCTCCGCTGGCTAATGATATAGATCCATCCGGATTATATATAATATCCTCACTATTGGAATTGATGCCAAACAAACTATTTTTACTACCAATAACATCTTCGGCAATCATGCCTGTTAAATAATTTGCTTTAGTTCGTTCTCCTGAATTATCAATCGACTGAACTGAAAAGTTCGTCATCTGCAATATTGCTATGAAACCAATACCAACTATAGCAGTAGATACCAATGCCTCTAAAATTGATACACCAGAATTATTGGATCTTTTTTTTTTCATATTATTGAGCAACCCATTCTAAATCTCTTTTGTTCCATTTCTCAAGCGTAATATTACCAAATCTTGACCATTCAATTGCATATAAATGATCGTGTTCAGTTGTTGGTTGACCCGTTGCAGGATCCACATCACACGCTGTTCTGGTATTAGATCGATTACAAATAAATAAAAAATTATCAACAATCATCTCACTACCTAATGCAGAAACAAGTTCGCCATTGCCACTAAACCATTGATCATTTTTGCCAAAACAAACTGCCCCAATTCCACTTGTCCAAGTTGTGGCAACATCTTCTAAAATTATTTGTCTTACTTCAATTGCATCTAGATCAATAATTCTGTTTCTATCAGGATCAGGATCATCAGTCCAATAATCCTCATCTACAATGTTGCATCTATTGTTTATATCAGTCCACCAAGCGTCTGTGCCTCTATTAAGCTTGGTTGCAAGTGTATCCGCATCCATTCCTTTTGAAGTTATAATCAAACCTTCATCTGTACCATTTGCTAATGTTCCTTCTTCTATGTCCACTTGAACAAAAGCGTATTGCCCTCTTTGAGTTTGTGAATATATTCCTTGTATTAGAGATTTAATTTGAATGACTGCACTTCTTGTTTCCCTATCTTTTCGCCATTCATTGAAATTTGGATAACCAACTGCAGATAGCACTCCAATAATTACAATGACAACAATTAATTCAAGGAGATTAAAACCTTTAATTTTCTCGTCCTGCGCTCGCATCTATCTTTCCTGCTTTTACTAAATCTTCTAAAGATTTGGTCATTGTGATCATACCATCTTTTACAGCAGTTTGCATGATGCTTGGAATTTGATGAATTTTAGATTCTCTTATCAAGTTTTGAATTGGAGGTGTACACTTCATCACTTCAAAAGCACCACAACGGCCTTGACCATCTTTAGTCTTGAGGAGTCTTTGAGTTACTACCATTTTTAAAGAAGTAGAAATTTGTGCTCGTATTTGCGCTTGTTGCTCTGGCGGAAAGACGTCTATAATTCTGTTAATCGTACTTGGTGCACCACTTGTGTGTAACGTGCCAAATACTAAATGTCCTGTTTCAGCAGCAGTCAAAGCAAGTGATACTGTTTCTAAATCTCTCATCTCACCAACTAAAATTACATCAGGATCTTCTCGAAGAGCTGCTTTTAATGCAGTAGCAAAAGTTTGTGTTTGCTTACCAACCTCTCTATGAGAAACAATGCTCTTTAAATCTTTGTGGATAAACTCGACAGGATCTTCGACAGTTATTATATTTGAAGTTCTTGTTTTATTAATTTCATTTACTATTGCTGCAAGCGTTGTAGATTTACCTGAACCAGTGGGACCGGTCACTAACACTAAACCTTTGTGCATATCAATTATATCATAAAGCACTGGTGGTAAATCAAATTGATCCATAGTTGGAATTACACTCTCTACTCTTCTTAATACTGCAGCTGGACCTTGAATAGTTTTGTAAAAGTTTGCTCTAAATCTAAGTCCACTTAATGTAACTGATGAGTCTAGCTCATGAGTATCTTGAAATCTTTTCATTTCAATTTCATTGCAATTTGTTGATAATAAGTCCTGAAGGTCTTGAGCTTTAACCATAACATCAGGTATCTTATGAATTTCACCAGTTTGTCTATATGCAAGCGGCCAGCCAGTTCTTATATGAAAGTCAGAAATTTTTTTATTGTTTTTTGCTAGTTCTTCTAATTTTTCAAACATAATTATTTTTATCTAGAAATTTAATTAATAACAAGATTATACTTTTTTAATAAATCACAAAGGAATTAATTGCCCATATTGGTCTAAAAAATCAATAATTTCTCACCAAATTTAGGCATAATTTTTAATGAATTAAATCTATAATCATTTAAAAAAAGCTACAGTTTTTGAAAATTGTAAGAAATGAAGGTTTTTATAAAAAATTTAATTATAAAATTTTTTAAGATAATTATTTTAATTAGTCTTATTTTGCCAAGTTCAATTATTTTGCCAAGTTCAATTACTTTTGCAGCTGTAAAAGGATTTGTTGACAGTAAACAGGTAAATCAAAGACGTCCAATGGGAGTAGCCTTTAATACAAGTGGAACTAAAATGTTTGTTGTTGGAACAGTTGAAAATAAAATTTTTGAGTTTGATTTGACCAATGGTTTTGATGTTTCAACAGCTACAAAAAATTCTAATGAGTGTGACTTTTCAAGCCAAGCTACTGATGTAGTAGACATCGATTTTAATTCAGATGGAACTAAATTATTTCTTGCAGACCAAGACCAAACTGCTGATAATGATCACACGATAGAAGAGTTTAACTTAACTACTGCATATGATGTTTCATCTTGCGTGCATGTGAATGAACATTTTGCAGGTGATTTTGAATTAGTTGGTATCGCATTTAATACTAGTGGGACAAAATTATTTATTTTTGATGAAACAAGTAACAGTTTGATAAAACAATATTCACTAAATAGTCCTTATAATCTATCAAACCCAACTCTTCAAAAACAATCAACTGGAACAAGTAGCAAAACCTTTGAAACTATTGAACCTCAACCAACAGGATTTGCTTTTAGTTCTGATGGCTCTAAAATGTTCATAACTGGAAAAAATAAAGATAAAGTTCAAGAATTCAACTTAAGTACGCCATTTGATTTATCGAGTGTCTCAAAGACGGGAGCTTATGATATTTCTGATGAAATAGATATTGTTAGCGGAATATCATTCAGTAATGATGGTCTTAAAATGTTTGTCATAGACTCAAAGAATAATGATGCTAACAAAGATGTTAATGAATATGATTTAACTTGCGGTTTTGGAGTAGAGGATTGTATTGATCCAACTGCTAATAAAGATGATGTTGCTTCTATCGAAACTCAGTCTGAAACTACCAAAAAAATTATTCAACATACAACATATCCAGTAATCAATCGTATGGAATGGTTAAGACGAAATAAAGGAAGAATTAATTTAACTAATCAAAACATTAAATTTCAATTCAATAATACAATTATGAATTCTTTATCGAAAACGTTAATTCCTCTTTATTTTTCCAATGATGGTAATAATGAAAAGAATTTTCAAAATTCAAACTGGTCTTTTTGGAGCGAAGGAACCATCAGTATTGGAAGTACGGGTGATACTGGTCAATCTTCATCAAAAAGTATAAATACTTCAGCCATTACTCTTGGAGCTGATAAAAAAGGTGATGATAATATTATGAGAGGTATTGCTTTAAGATTTGGTACTGATGATGTTGATGTTGGAGACCTTGGAAGTGCTTTAGATATGAGTTCATTTAGCTTAACCTTTTATGAAAGTAGACCAAAAGGAGAGCAAAGATTTACAGATCATTTAGTAGGTGTAAGTTTTTTAAATTCAAATTTAATTAATAATAGTGGCTCTATTTCAACAGATGGTGAAAGATATGGTGAACAATTATATGGATCTTTAAGTTTAAGAGATACATTTTCAAAAAATCAATTTAATTTTACTCCTAAATTAAAAATCAATTATGGCATAACACATTTAGGAGCATACACAGAAACTGGTGCTACAGGATTAAACTTAGAATATGATGATCAATACATTGGAAACTTTACTTCTTCTTTGGGAACAAGTTTAGATAACACTTATGATTTTAAAATGGGGTCTTTTATTCCATATTTTGATTTTGAATATTATGCTGACATGAGTCCGTCCTCACAACAAAAATTTTCTTATGTCTCTAGTGGTGAAAGTTTTACTTTAAGAAATATAAATAATTCTACTCATAATATGATAGGTGGGATTGGATTTGATTTTATATCTGAAAATGGTTTAACCCTAATGACTAAATACACTAGAGATCAGTCCAAAAATAATAAAAATGATAACTTTATTATTGCTTTAGATTACAGAGGTTCTCAAAGATCTTCTTATGCAATGTCCATTGAGGATACCTCGGCTAAGCTTTCACATAATAAAGAATTAAATGGTTTCAAAATTAACATAGATAGTCACTATGATTTATTTGGCAATGAACCTGATTATGGGGTTTATTTAAAAATTTCGAATATAAATTAAAGTAAATTTTAGATTAGAAAAAAATATAATAAATTACCCAAACAATTAAAGTATATTCAAAAAAAGATTTAGTTAATTGAAGATTTTTTTCACTAAATTTTGAGATTAAAAATTTACTTAAAAAATGAAAACCTATGTGAACAATTATTATTCCAGCTATAATTCCTATAATAGTGTATTGAATTGAAAAATTTTTATAACCAAAATAGCAAGCTGCAAGTAATGTTAGCCAAGAAACGTTAGAAATAAATACTTTAAATATTAGGCCTGCTTTTTTACTAAAGACAGATTGTGTTTTAATAATTGAATATGACCAAATAATACCAATTAAAAAAGTAGCATATTTTAATATCATTCAATAACCTCAAGCTCTTCAATGATACTAACAATTTTATTACCCTTAAGAACTGCATTTACACGGGCACATTCATAATATGCAAATGAGGTTTCTTCTGCAATTTGTTTCATTTCTAAACATTTAGATCTACTCGCAGTGAACAAATGTTCTGTAAGTGATGGAGGGTCACCTAAATACATCATAAGACCAATTACTTCACCTTCTTTTTCAAAATCAGCTTTTTCTTCCAACTCGGCTACTCTATCTCCAACACCAATTTCAAAATTTTTAAATGCTACGTAACCTTTGTAAATTACAAAAACTAAAACTAAATAAAAAACTATCTTAATCTTGCTCATTTTAAGAAATTATTTTACTTCTTTAAAAACTAAACATACACCATTATTACAATATCTTTTTCCCGTAGGTTGTGGCCCATCGTCAAAAATGTGCCCATGATGGGCGTTACAATTTTTACAATGATACTCTGTTCTAGCATAACCTAATAAATGATCTGTCTTAGTTTCAAAAACATTTGGTAGTGATTGATAAAATGACGGCCAACCCGATCCACTTTCATATTTTGTTTTGGAGTCAAATAATTTTATATCACAATTAGCACAATGATAACTACCTTCTCTTTTTTCATTATTTAACTCACTTGTGCCAGGTGGTTCAGTGCCATCTTCAAACATTACCAATTGTTGTTCGGCTGTAAGATTTGGATTTTTTTTATTCATTTGATTATATTAATTTAGCACACGATTGATGTAAAAAAGAATGTAATTCAACTAATTTATTAAAGTCTTTATTGTATCCCCCACCTAAAACCCCACATAGAGGAACACCTTTAGAAAAAAAATTTTCTGTAACAATTTCATCTCTTTCCCTTATTCCTTCATCTGAAATCTTTAATTTACCAAGACGATCATTAAAATGAATGTCAACACCTGCAATATAAAAAACATAATCGAAATTTTCTTCATTTAATTGGTTTAAATAAAATTTAAGTAATTTGATATATTGTCCATCTTCCATATTATCATCAAGCTCTACGTCTAAATCACTGATAGATTTCTTGGCTGGATAATTTGATTTAGAATGCATACTAAAAGTAAATACATTTCTGTTATCTTTAAATATATCGGCACTGCCATTTCCTTGATGAACATCTAAATCCACAATTAAAATTCTGCCAGCTAATCCTCGATCTAATAAATATTGAGCAGCTACAGCTACATCATTGAAAACACAATAACCAGCACCGCCTTCAAAATTAGCATGATGACTTCCTCCTGCAGTATTACAGGCAACGCCATTTTTTATTGCAAGTTTTGATGCCAAAACTGTGCCACCTGTTGCTACTAGTGACCTTTGAACTACACTATCAACTAATGGGAAGCCAATTTTTTTAATTGTAATTTCATCTAAAGTTTTATTTTTAACATTTTTAATATATTGCTCTGAATGAGCCCTTTTTAAAGTTTCCTCAGAACAAGCAACAGGTTTATGAAATTTATTAACTATCTTATTCTTTATTAAGTAATTAGCTAGTTCACCAAATTTATTTATTGGAAATTTATGGTCATCACCAATCTTTGCAAAATAATCCTCATGATTTACAACAGATAAATCCATACTTATTCAATAACACGAATTGGTTTTCCATTAACACAGGCTTCCAGTGACTCGATCATTTGATTGTAAAAAATGTTGTAGTTTTCTGCAGTTACATAACCTATGTGAGGCATTAATAATGCGTTGGGTAAAAATCTTAGCTTATTATTTTCTGGTAAAGGCTCTTTTTCATAAACATCAAGACCAGCGCCTGCAATTTCGTTAGTGGATAACGCAATTATTAAATCATCTTCATTTACAATTGGCCCTCTTGAAGTGTTAATTAGAAAAGCTGTCTTTTTCATTTTATCTAGTTCTTTTAAAGTAATACAATCTTTATATCTTTCACCACCCTGAACATGAATTGATAAAAAGTCAGAATTTTTAATCAAATCGTCTTTACTACAGGGTAATACATCCAACTCCTTACATTTATCTAAACTTAAATTCTCACTCCAAGCCATAACTTGCATGCCAAATGCTTTACCTATTTTAGCAACTTGTGATCCTACTCTGCCTAAACCAATTAACCCTAATATTTTTCCCTTAAGTTCAATACCTACTGTTGTTTGCCAATAACCTTGGTACATATTATCTATTTCTTCTTTAAAATTTCTCGCCAAGCCTAAAATCAAACCCCAAGTTAATTCAGGAGTTGGATTAATATTAATTTCGGTACCACTCACTATTATTTTTCTTTTTTTGGCTGCCTCTAAATCTATTGAGTTATTTCTTGTGCCACTAGTAATTATAAATTTTAGTTTACTTAAGTTATCAATCAAATTTTTTGACATTGGAGTTCTCTCTCGCATTATTAACAATGCTTCAAAATCTGACAATTGTTCAATAGCATCAGCCTCATCAGTAAAAGGTTCACTAAAAATCTTAATTTCATATTTGCCAGATAATTTTTCAATATCAACAAACTGTTGAGAAACATTTTGATAATCATCTAAGATTGCAACTTTAAGCATTTTTAATTTCCTTATTTGATAAAAATAAACCTAATATAATTAAAATTGCTCCAATCAAATGAAAAAATTGAAATATTTCATTATAAATTAATATAGCCATGATAGAGCTAAACAAAGGTATAAGAGATAATGAAATTCCTGCTCTATTTGCACCAATAATAGATACAGCCCCTGCCCAACAATAATATGACCCAATGCTCGGAAAAAGGGCTAAGAATATTAAAGTATAAACTAAATTAGTATCAAACTTTATTACTTGTCCATTCGAGAGCTCATACAAAAATTGTGGAAAAACACTTATTAACCCAAACGTGCAAATAACATGAACCAAAGTTAATAATGGTAAAGAAAATTTCTTTTTCTTTAAAAGAGTTGAGTATATTCCCCAAGTAAGAACACCTCCTATCATTATTAAATCTCCCTTGTTAAAATTAAGTGAGAGTAAAATATCCAGTTTAAGTTTGGTAACAATTGCTAGAATTCCACCTACTGAAATAATAAGACCTAAAATTTGAAATTTATTAGTTTTTTCAATTTTGAATAAAAAACAAAGTAAAATTATTATAGCTGGGATAGCAGCATTAAAAAGAGATGCGTTAATTACCTGAGTATGAATTAAAGACAAGTATGTAAAAGAGTTAAATAGACCAACACTTGTTAATCCCAAAAAAAATAATAAAGGTAAATTATCTAGAATAGTATTTTTGTATTTAATAATTTCTTTATAAGTAAAAGGTAACAGTATAATCCAAACAAGTGACCAACGATAAAATACTAAAGACAAAGGAGGAATTTCTGAAAAAAAAGCATACTTTCCTACCATAAAGTTACCAGCCCAAAATAAGGATGCACAAACCAGCATCACATATGCTTTAATGTTTTGCATGAATTAATTAAATCTTATAGAGCTATAAGGATCTAAATTTAAATTGGTATTTTCTTTAGCTATCATTCCAGATACAATCTTGCCGGAAATTGGGCCTAATGTCCATCCTAAATGATGATGGCCAAAACAATAAAATACATTTTTGTAATTTTTAGACGGTCCCATTACAGGTAGAAAATCTGGTAAGGTGGGCCTAAAGCCTAACCATTCATCTTCATGTTCTGGAAGATCTCCCAACATATATTTTGCATTATTTATTAAATTTTTAATTCTAGATTTTGACAAAGGATTATCTAAACCACCAAACTCAACTGTGCCTACTACTCTTAACCCCTGTTCCATGGGCGTAATACCAAATCCTCTATTTGAAAAAATAACTGGTCTATTCAAAAGATGATCGCAATTTTTAAAATGAACATGATAACCTCTTTCTGTATCTAATGGTATTTTTTCATCTAAATTATCAGTAAGTTTTTTAGAAAAAGCACCACAAGCAATTACAATTTTATCAAACTTATATTTTTCATTGTCTGTAACAAAAATAGGTTTTTCATTTTCAAATTTAATATCATTAATATTTTTTTTCTCAAATTTTCCACCTTTTTTTAAAAATAATTCAAAAAACTTTAAAAGAATTTTTTTTGGATTCCTTGCGTGCCTTGCGTAAGGATAATAAACACCTGCATGATAAAATGGTTTAATATTTGGTTCCAAATCATGAATCTCATCTTTAGAAACTAATTGTTGTTTAACACCAAGTTCATCTCTTACTCTAATTTCTAATTCTCTGCTCTTTAAATCTTTATCATTCCAAATATATAAAATACCTTTATTTTCAACTAACCCCTCTAATTCAATTTCATCAAACAATTCATCATAAGCAGGTAATGCTAAATCTAAAATTTGATGCATATTTTTTGCCGTATGCATCATTTTATTTTTAGTTGTATTAAAAATAAATTTAAAAAACCAAGGCAACATTTTTGGCACGTAATTCCATTTTAGTGCCAAAGGCCCTGTTGAACTTAATAACATAGCAGGCACATCAGCAAGCACATCTGTTCTATTTAATGATAAAGAAGCATAAGGTGAAAAGTGACCGGCATTACCATAGGATGCTGCTGGACTTCCCGGTTCATCTCGGTCAAAAATTGTTACGTTGAAACCTTTTTTTTGAAGAAATAATGCGTTTGAAATTCCCTGAATACCAGCACCAACTATACCGATGTTCAATTTTTCACTCATATAAATTTTATACAATTTATTTTTAGATAAAGTTAAGCGACAAATTATACTTAAGCAATCATTTGCTGATTATGAACTCTAGCACTCATAACTATTCCAAAACCAATCATTGTCGCAAGCATTGAGGATCCTCCATAAGACATGATAGGCAGAGGTGATCCAACTATAGGTAGTAAACCCAAAACCATACTCATATTTATTGTAATAAATACAAAAATTGCAGCACCGAAACTATAACAAAAGATCTTTGCAAAATAACTTCTGCAATTAGCACCTATTGCAACAATTCTATAAATAATAATTACATAAATAACTAAAAGAATAGCAGATCCGACAAAACCAAATTCTTCAGAAAAAAGTGTAAAAATAAAGTCAGTGTGCTTTTCTGGTAAAAATTCTAAATAACTTTGTGTTCCCTTTAAAAATCCTTTACCAAATATTCCTCCAGAACCAACAGCAATTTTTGATTGAATTATTTGATATCCTGCTCCCAAAGGATCTCTATCTGGGTTTAAAAAAGTTAATACTCTTAACTTCTGATAGGGTTTTAAAAAAGCAATTATAAAGGGTAATGAAATTACAAAACCTAACATTGTATAAATAAAATATTTGTGATTGATGCCGGCAAACCACAAAACTGCTATACCGCTTATAGCAATTAAAACAGACGTACCTAAATCAGGTTGCACAATTACTAGACCCATTGGCAAGATAATAATAATCAAAGACGTTAGAATTGTATAAATTGAGTTTACGTTTTCTAATTTCATTCTATGAAAATATTTTGCCAAACACAAAATGATTACAATTTTCATTAGTTCAGAAGGTTGAAGATTAATAAAATAAAGATTAATCCATCTTTGTGATCCAGATGAGGTTATACCAAATAAATAAGTAGCAACCAATAAACCAATAACAGCTAAATAAGAAAGGTAACCTATTGAAAACCAGTATTTAATATTGATAAATGACATTATTAACATCATAATCGTAAATACAACTAATTTTGTAAAATGACTTTTAGTATGAAATAGAATTTCACCTCCATCAGTTGAATACATTGTTGCTAAACTTATAAAACCTAGCAATAAGATACAAATTAATAAAACATAATCATAATTTCTAAATTTTTGGAAAAAATTTAATCTATTTGTTGTTAATCTTGTATGTTGATACATTTATATCTCCAAATATTTTTTATCATTTATAGATTGTCTAATCTTATGTCGATCAATTACTAATTTGAATAATTTTTTGGCCATCGGTGCCGCAGTAGTACTTCCACTACCTCCATGTTCAACAATTACACTAAGGGCATATCTTGGATTTTTATAAGGACCGTATGCTATGTAAAGAGCATGATCTCTTTCTTCATAAGGAATTTCAAAAGTTTTTAAATCTAATTCACGATCTTTTTCTGTAATCTTTTTTACCTGTGCTGTTCCAGTTTTTCCAGCAAATTGATATTCTGGATTATCAATTCTAGATTTGTATGAAGTTCCTCTTACCTCATTTGTTGAAGCAAACATTGCATCTTGAACAATTTTGATATTTCTATAATTTTGATATAACGGCGAAAATTTATCGATTGGATCTTGTTTATTCTCATCATCTACCACTATTTTTGGATAAATCTTGTGTCCCCCATTACCAATTTGAGCAGTCATTAAACATAATTGTATAGGAGTTGTTTGAATATAGCCTTGACCAATTCCAGTTATTATTGTTTCTCCCAATAACCATCCCTGACCCAATGCATTTTTTTTCCATTGAGTGTTTGGAATTAAACCTCTTTTTTCAATACTGAATAAATCTCCAAAAACTTCTTTTCCTAATCCAAACTTTTTAGCTGTTTCACTTAACTTATCTACCCCTAGTTTACGCGCTATTTCATAAAAATATATATCACAAGATTGTTTCATGGCGTTTCTTAAATTCATAAATCCATGTCCCTCTTTTTTCCAACAATGATAAGTCTGACCATATAATTCCATTGGATGTTTATGTCCTCTACAATTAACAGTAAATTTAGTATTAACGATTCCATTCTCTAAAGCTGATAAAGCAACAATAGGTTTGATTGTTGAACCAGGTGAATAGTTTCCTTGTAAAGTCTTGTTTACTAAAGGCTTCATAGGATCATTACGAATTAATTGCCAATCATCTTTGCTAATACCAAAAACAAACAAATTTGGATCAAATGATGGAGATGAATGCATCGCAACTATATCCCCAGTGTAAATATCCATTACACATATAGAGCCAGCCTGATCTTTTAGTAATTCATTTGCTAATTTTTGGACTTCGGTATCAATTGTAAGACGTAAAGTTTTTCCTTTTTCTCCTTTTTGGAACTCTAATTGACTAATTCTTCTGCCATATGCATTTACTTCATATCTTTCGATATCATTACTACCAATCAATTTTTCTTCAAAAGATTTTTCTAAACCAACTTTTCCAACTTTAAGACCTGGAACAAAGTTTTTCTTTATTACTTCTGTCTTTTCAATATCGACTTGGTTAGCTTGACTAACATAACCAATTAGATGTGTGAAATTTTCTTTAAATGGATAATTTCTTGAAATTGAAATCACAGGTTTTACACCATTTAAATCATACAAATGATTATTTATCTTTGAAAATTTTTGCCAATCTAAATTATCTGATACAATTAAAGTTTCCCATGGTTTAATTTCATTTTTCTTCTTTAATACTTTTTTAAATTCTTTATCAGATAATTCTAGCAAATCTTTTATTCGATAAATTACATATCTAAAATCATCAACTTGCTCAGGAATAATATGGAGTTGATAAGCTTCAAAATTTCCAGCAATAACATTGCCAAAATAATCATGAAACTCCCCTCTGACTGGAGCTAATTTCCATTCTCTAATTCTGTTTTTGTCAGAGAGTGTTAAATATTTTTTGTTTTCTTTTACTTGTAAAAAAAATAGTCGGCTCACTATTCCTATCATTATAAAAAATTTTAAAGAACCAGTTATGAACATTCTTCTATTGATAGAATTGAGTTTTTTTACATTGTCACTAGAAGAATTAATCATTTAAACCTTTCAAGTAGTATTTAAATAATGATACAAAAATTATGTAAAATGAAAATGTAAAAAAAGTGTTAACTAAATAATTCATTAAAATTAAATCAAAAGAAAAGAATAACGTTAAAATAGAATAGTTTAGAGAATTAATTAAACTTATTATAAATAAAAAATAAAACCAATCTTTCATAGGATTAGGTCTTATTGTAATATTTCTTAAATATGCTGTAGCTATACATATCAATGTATAGGACAAACTACTTAAACCTAGGGGTAGACCTACTACAGTATCATTAAATAATCCCGCTATGAATACAAGAATATAGTCGAAATGTTTAAAATCTTTCAAGGTAAAAAAGAAAATTAAAATAAATGGAAAATTAAAAGAAAAATATTCTAAATTTAAATAATTAAAGTCAAATTCATTTAATACAGATATATATAAAATAAGTATAGGTAACCAAGAATAAAGTTTTAAAAATGATCCTTTAGTTCTTAAACTAACCATCGATTTTTCCTTTTCTTAAAACACAATTTTTATATTCTGGGCTGCCAACAATAAAACCTTTATTATTAAATAATGATTTTCTACACTTGTGGCCATATGTTAAATTTAATCTTAAAAATTTTAATTCTTCAGTATCTAAATTAAATTGACTTATTGTTCTATTTTGAGATGAAATTTCATTATTTAAACTTAACACTTTATAATTAAGATTGTTTATTTCACTTTTTAAATTTTCATTTTCTTTTTGAAATTTTTTATTTGATTCCTCAATGATGCTAAGTTCATCCTCTAAGATCTTTAATTTTGCATCCAAAGGATTATTTTTATCGACATTGTCATCATTTGTTTCCTGTGCAGTTTGTAAAATATTTGTTTGAGTAATTATTTCTGCAAAAACATATTTTAATTGAGAAAAATCACTGTAAAATTCAACTTTGTACTCATTTGTCGAATTCTTTTCATAAGATTTTAATTTACCAATAGGAACTCCACTTTTAAAGATAGCTCCAGTACCTGATGTATAGACTATACTATCATCTATTAATTGATCTGAAAGACCAGACTTTATATACTTAATCTTACCATTATCTCCTCCACTGCCAGTTACAATTGCTTGGATATTTTGAGGGGCTATCGTCACTGGGACATTTGAATTTAAATCAGATAGTAATAATACTCTTGATGTTTTGTAATTTACTTCAATAACTCTTCCAACCAAATAAGATTGGTCATAAATATTAGTTCCAATTCTGATGTTATCTTTACTGCCTTTGTTGATAATAATACTTTTTAAAAAAGGACTATCATGATCAACAATAATTTTGGCTAATATTTTATTAGAACTTGATACATAATCATTTATTAATTCTTTTAATTCTCTATTTTCATATTCTGTAATTTCATTTGATACATAATTTGATTTAAGGCTTTCTAATTCAGCCGTATTTTTTTTATATTTGTTAAAAAAGGTTGTGTAGTCTTTTACTTGTATAAAACTATCTTTAATAAAATTTTCAGGCACTGAAACTATAAATGAAGATCTGTAAACTAATTCATTAATTACAGCCTTAGAATATCTTATTACTTTAAAATCTAAACTAGAGAGAATGACTATAATTAAAGAAAAAAATACTAGTGTAAGTAATGAAAATTTTTGTTGAGTACTTTTTTTTAAAAAAGCAGATCGAATTGCAATTATAAAATCATCTCTGCTTGATGCCATTGCTCTTAGTATTCAGTCAACATCGTCGAGAATGTTTGTTCCTGATCTAAAGCTCTTCCAGTACCAATAGCAACACATGATAATGGCTCATCAGCTATATGAACGGGTAATCCAGTTTCTTTAGAAAATCTTTTATCTATATTTTTTAATAATGCTCCACCACCTGTTAAAGTTAGTCCCATATCAACCAAATCTGCTGATAATTCTGGTGGTGTACTTTCTAACGCATTTTTTATACCCTCAACCATTTCTTTTAAAATATCGTTTAAAGCTTCTGCAGTATCTTCCTCAGTAATATTAACTTCTTTAGGAGTACCAGATCTTAAATCTCTACCTTTGACCGCATACGTATTATTATTACTTGGTATTGCAGTTCCAATTTCTTTCTTTATTTTTTCAGCAGTACTATCTCCAATCATTAAATTATATTCTCTTCTCATATAATTAACCATTGCAGCATCCATTGCATCCCCAGCAACTCTTAATGATTTTGAATAAACAAGTCCACCTAGTGACATAACAGCAATTTCGCTTGTACCACCTCCTATATCAACAACCATTGATCCTGTTGCCTCTGATATTGGGAGATTAGCACCAATTGCAGCTGCTATAGGTTCTTCAATTAATTGAACCCTTCTAGCACCAGCAGCTAATGCACTGTCTTGAATAGCTTTTCTTTCAACTGGTGTTGAGCCAGTTGGAACACAAATTAGAATTCTTGGGTTTGCAAATGTACTTCCTTTATGAACCTTTTTTATGAAATGTTTAATCATTTCTTCAGTAACTATAAAATCTGCGATAACACCGTCTCTTAATGGTCTTATGGCTTGAATATTACCTGGTGTTCTTCCTAACATAGTCTTTGCTTCATCGCCAACTGCTAAAACTTGTTTTTTTCCTGCTTGATCAACGATTGCAACTACAGAAGGTTCATTTAAAACAACTCCTTGACCTTTTACTACAACTAAAGTGTTTGCAGTTCCCAAATCTATTGCCATATCTTGGCTCCAAACTTTTTTAATTCTATCAAATAAACCCATCTAAATACCTCTCATTTTTTCTTTTTCCTGTTCCATTGCAGGAGCAGTTTTTTCTCTTTTTAAAATCATTTTATTTAAAGCAGCAATGTAAGCATTTGCTGATGCAACTAATGTATCTGTATCCGCAGCCTGACCAACAGTTGTTTTACCATTTTCCTCAATACGAACACTTACAGTTGCTTGAGCATCAGTACCTTCTGTTACAGCATGTACTTGATACAATTGAAGATTAACATCATGTGGATACAAATTCTTTATACATTTAAAAATGGCATCAACAGGCCCATCTCCTGTCTCAGTTGCTGATTTTATTTGTCCATTAACATCTAAAGTCATATCTGCTTTTTGAGGTTCTCCTGTGCCCGCAAATACCTTTAATGATTTCAAAACTATAGTGTTTGCCTTGTTGTCTAACACCAAACTATCATCCACTAGAGCTATAATATCTTCATCGTATATATGTTTTTTCTTGTCGGCTAAAATTTTAAACTTTCCAAATGCATTTTCTATTACATCATCTGTTAAATCTGCATATCCAAGACTTATTAATTTATCTTTAAAAGCGTGTCTACCTGAGTGTTTACCCATCACTAAAGAAGTTTGTTTTACTCCAACACTTTCTGGCGTCATAATTTCGTAAGTGTTTCTATTTTTTAACATTCCATCTTGATGAATACCTGACTCATGAGCAAAAGCATTTTTTCCAACTATTGCTTTATTGAATTGAACAGGAAAACCTGTAACATTTGAAACTAATTTTGATGCTTTGCTTAATAATGTTGTATTAATCCCTGTTTCGTAAGGCATTAAATCATTTCTAGTTCTTATTGCCATTACAACTTCTTCTAAAGCAGCATTACCAGCTCTTTCACCAATACCATTGATTGTACATTCAATTTGTCTTGCACCAGCTTGAATTCCTGCCAAAGAATTTGCAACTGCTAAACCTAAATCATTATGACAATGTGTAGATAATATTGCTTTATCAATATTTGGAACTTTATTTAATAACGTTTCAATAATCTTAGTGAATTCTGATGGAACCGTATAACCTACTGTATCAGGAATATTAATTGTTTTTGCACCTGATTTAATTGCAAGTTCAACTGTTTTGCACATGTAGTCCATATCAGTTCTTGTTCCATCTTCACAAGACCATTCAACATCATCAGTTAAATTTCTTGCATAAGTTACATGCTCTTTAATAGATTCATAAACTTGTTCGGGAGTCTTATTAAGTTTATGTTTCATGTGAAGTGGACTTGTAGAAATAAAAGTATGAATTCTAAATCTTGGTGCATGCTTTAACGCTTCATAGCACCTATCTATATCTTTTTTTGAATGTCTAGCTAACCCACAAGGAATAGATTTTTTTAAAACTTTACTGATTGCAGATACTGCTTCAAAATCACCTGGAGATGCAATTGGAAAACCTGCCTCTATAATATCAATACCTAACTCGTCAAAAACTCTAGAGATTTGAATTTTTTCCTCAAGACTCATAGATGCTCCTGGTGATTGTTCACCATCACGCATCGTTGTATCAAATATAAAAACTCTATCTTTATTAGCCATAACTAAAAAAATTTGAAAATCTATAATACAATCTCTATTAGAAATTGCAAAATGTTTATCCTAAAAATACCTAGAACTAACTCTTATCGCTATCTACTAGTTTCTTTTTGCCGATCCAAGGCATCATAGCTCTTAAATTTGCACCAACTTTTTCAACAGGATGTTCTGCCAATTTAGCTCTAGTAGCAAGAAAGTTTTTTTGACCATTTTTACATTCATCCATCCATTGCTTAGTAAATTTACCAGATTGAATATCTGCTAATACCTCTTTCATTCTTTTTTTTGTTTCTTCTTTATTTACAACTCTTGGTCCAGATTCATATTCACCATATTCAGCTGTATTTGAAATGGAATAATTCATATTAGCTATTCCACCTTCATAAATTAAATCAACAATCAATTTTACCTCGTGGACAGTTTCAAAATAAGCCATTTCAGGTTCATAACCTGCCTCAACTAATGTCTCATATCCATTTTTAATTAATTCTACAAGTCCTCCACATAAAACAGTTTGTTCGCCGAATAGATCTGTTTCAACTTCATCTTTAAAAGTTGTCTCTATTATTCCGGATCTTCCACCACCTACCGCTGATGCATAAGACATTGCAAGGTCTCTTGCTTTTCCTGATCCATTTTGATGAACAGCAAATAAACATGGCACCCCGCCACCTTTCTCATATTCACTTCTAACTAAATGACCAGGTCCTTTAGGAGCTACCATAAATACATCTAAATCTTTTCTAGCTTTGATTAAATCATAATGAACATTTAAACCGTGAGCAAATGCAATACTTGTGCCTGGTCTAATTCTTTGATCAATATGATTTTTATAAATTTCTGCTTGTAATTCATCAGGTGTTAAGATCATAACAACATCAGCCCATTCAGCAGCATCAGATAGATTCATTACTTTTAAACCTTTTGATTCCGCTTTAGCTGTACTTGATGAGCCCTCTCTTAAAGCAACTACAACTTCTTTTACTCCACTATCTTTTAAGTTTAATGCGTGAGCATGACCTTGGCTTCCATAACCAAAAATTGCAATTTTTTTATCTTTAATAAGATTTACATCTGTATCTTTTTCATAAAACATCTTCATAATTTTCTCCTTAAATAATTAATTAAATACTTTATCTCCTCTTGTCATTGCGACTGCACCTGTTCTTGAAACGCTCACTAATCCAAATTTCTTTAAATTCTTACTCATTTTGTCTATTTCTCTTCTAAGTGCTGTAATTTGTATAACATTAGATTTTTTTGTTTTATCCAATATTACAGCATTATATTTTTTACAAGCATTAATAGCCTTTTTTATTTTATTTGAATTCCCAACTACTTTAAATAAAGCCATTTCTTTAAATATAACACTTTTGTCATTTCTTTTAAAATCTGCAACTTTATGAACTGGTACTAATTTCCTTAATTGAAGTTTTATTTGATCAATCACTTGTGGTGTTCCAGTAGTTACAATAGTGATCCTAGAAATATTTTTTTTTGCATCAACTTCAGCTACTGCTAAAGATTCAATGTTATATCCTCTTCCAGAAAATAAACCTACAACTCTTGCTAAAACACCTGCTTCATTATCAACCCAAACTACAATGATATGTTTATCTGATTTTTCTTTTTTTGTAGAAACACTATATGCTGATTTTGGATTTGCCATAACTATACTAATGCTTTGCCTTTACCGGTAATTTTGTTTTCTTCTTTTTCACTAGGTCCCAAAATCATTTGATTGTGAGGTTTACCTGACGGTATCATAGGAAAACAATTTTCATTAGGATCCACTCGGCAATCAAAAATAACTGGACCGTCAAATTGAACCATTTCTTTAATTTTTTCATCAAGTTCACTTGGTTTGTCTGCCATAATTCCTTTACAGCCATAAGCCTCTGCCAATTTAATAAAATCAGGTAAAGCCTCTGAATAACTTTCTGAATAATTTTTTTCATGAAGTAATTCTTGCCATTGTCTAACCATTCCCATGTATTGATTATTCAAAATAAAAATTTTAATTGGTAAGTTATACTGAACTGCAGTTGACATCTCTTGCATGGTCATCAAAACTGAAGCTTCTCCTGCAATATCAATTACTAGTTTTTTTGGATGAGCAATTTGAACTCCAACAGCAGCTGGTAATCCATATCCCATTGTACCTAGTCCTCCTGAGGTCATCCAACGATTAGGTTTATTAAATTTATAATGTTGAGCTGCCCACATTTGGTGCTGACCTACTTCAGTTGTAATAAATGTATCTTTATCTTTAGTAAGCTCATAAAGTCTTTGAACAGCATGTTGTGGTTTGATATTTTCATCGCTATTTTTAAAATTCAAAGAATTTTTTGTTCTCCATTTTTGAATTTGTTCCCACCATTTTGATATTTTTTGTTTATTTGATTTATTCAAATCAATTTTTTTACTTTTTAAAGTTTTATTAATTCCTTTAAGCACATCATTAACATCTCCAACTAATGCTAAATCAACTTTAATAATTTTGTTAATTGAAGATGGATCAATATCAATATGTACTTTTTTTGAATTTGGTGAAAATTCATCAATCTTACCTGTTATCCTGTCATCAAATCTTGCTCCAATATTGATTAATAAATCACAATCATGCATGGCATTATTAGCCTCATATGTTCCATGCATACCAAGCATTCCTAAAAATTGATTATCATCACCAGGATATGCTCCAAGACCTTGTAGTGTTGAAGTTATTGGAAAGCCAGTTAGTTGTACTAACTCTCTTAATGACTCACTTGCCTCAGGGCCAGAATTAATTACACCCCCACCAGAATAGAAAATTGGTTTTTTTGATTTGTTCATCAAATCAATTAAATTATCAATATCTTTTTGTGAAAAGATATTTAATGACTTGCCATTTAACTTTTTTTGAATTTTTGGTTTTGAATAACTTATTTTAGCAAATTGAATATCTTTAGGTATATCAACTAGTACAGGTCCCGGTCTTCCTGTTGTTGCAACTCTAAATGCTTCGTGAAGTGTTTTAGATAAATCTTTTATATCTTTTACTAACCAATTATGTTTTGTACAAGGTCTAGTGATCCCAGTTGTATCACATTCTTGAAAAGCATCAGTTCCAATTAAATGTGTTGGCACTTGTCCAGAAATACAAACTAATGGAACAGAATCCATATATGCGTCTGTTAAGGCAGTTACAACGTTGGTTGCTCCTGGTCCTGAAGTAACCAAAACAACACCTGGTTTTCCAGATGATCTTGCGTAACCTTCAGCAGCATGTCCTGCTCCCTGTTCATGTCTTACTAAAATATGTTTTATTGAAGAGTGGTTTTTTAATTCGTCGTAAATTGGTAAAACTGCTCCGCCCGGATATCCAAAAATAAATTCAACACCTTGGTCCTCAAGACATTTAAAAACAACTTCAGCTCCTGAATATAATTTAGACATTCATGCAATCTAGCTGAAGTTGTACTAATTGGTCAAGGCTAACTACGTGATATCTAAATTTTTTTTAAAAATTTTTTTACTCCCGTTGGCTTTAATTGTTTCCAATCCAGCATATGACCTCTCCTCCATGTAGCCTGTCTTTTTGCATATTGTCTAGTCTTTATTGAGATTTTTTCAATAACTTCATCTATTTCGATCTTTTTATTCAAATAATCTTTTATTTCAGCAATGCCTATAGCCTTACTGGAAGTCTTATTTTTAGAAACTTTTAGTCCTATAAATTTTTTTACCTCTGAAATTACCCTTTTTTTGAACATTTCCTCAGCACGAAATTTTATCCTCGAGATTAATTCATCTCTTGGGTAATCAATATAAATTTTATAAAAATGATTTTTTTGGTAATTGGATTTTGTATTTTTAAACCAGTCAAAAAGAGACTTTTTGGTATAATATTTTACCTCATAGGCTCGAATAGTTCTTTGAGTGTCTGAAGGATTAATATGATTTTTTGCTACAGGATCTAATTTAATTAATCTTGAAAAAAAATTTTTAGGTCCAATTTTTTTATGCAAAGATCGAATTTTTTTTCTTACTTTTAAAGGTATATTAGGAATAATAACTAATCCATCAGTTAAGGCCTTAAAATAAAGACCTGTACCTCCAACAATAATTGGAGTTTTATTTCTTTTTTTTATATCTAAAATTTTTTGACTGGCTAATTTTAACCAATCACCTGTAGAAAAATTCTTTTTTACACTAACAAAACCATATAAATGATGTTTAATTTTTTGATAATCTTTTTGAAGTAGTCTAGCTGATAAAATTTTAAATTCTTTATATACTTGCATGCTATCTGCATTGACTATTTCTCCTTTAATTTTTTTAGCAAGTTTGATTGCGAACAAAGATTTTCCGGATGCAGTGGGACCATATATTAGAATAATTTTGGATCTTAAATCCATATATTAATCTAATTTAATTCCAATATATCTTTTTTGATTTTGGCTGTTATAAATCACCAGCAGTATTGTTTTTTGATTACTATTTAAAACCTGTTTAACAACTTGTTTTAAATCATTTACCGTCCTAATCTTTTTCTTTTGAGCCTCTAGTATAATGCTATTTACTTCAATTGAATTTAATAAAAGACTTTTGTCATCAATTTTAGTTATAACAAGTCCTGAAGTTTGGTTTGGTAAATTTCTAGATTTAATATCTTCTTTAGTAATTTCTCTTACAGATATTTTCAAATCTTCAATAAATAATTCTTTTGGAGCTTCTTTCTTTTCTGCAACTTTAAAGTCTTCAGAAGTTTCTAATCTTCCCAATGTAATAGTTTTAATTATTTCTTTTTTATTTCTCCAAATTTTTACTTTTACACTTTTACCAACTTTAGTTTTTGCCACTATCATCGGTAATTCTTTCATCTGTTGAATTGCTTGACCATCAAACTCAAGAATAATATCTCCTGATTTAACTCCAGCTTTTTCAGATGGACTATTTTCTGCAACACTTGCTACCAATGCTCCTCTAGGATTACCTAAATTTTCTACTTCAGCAATTTCTTTTGTTACATCTTGAATTCTTACACCTAACCATCCTCTTTTTGTTTCTCCAAATTCAATTAATTGATCAATAACTTGTTTGGCACTATTTGAGGGAATTGCAAATCCAATACCAACATTTCCACTTCTACCTAAAATAGCCGTGTTGATTCCAATAACATCTCCATCCATATTAAATAATGGTCCACCAGAATTTCCTTGGTTTATTGAAGCATCAGTTTGAATATAATCTTCGTATCTAGACAATCCAATAGATCTATTTCTAGCTGAGATTATTCCTGAGGTAACTGTGCCGCCTAACCCAAATGGATTACCAATTGCAACTACCCAATCACCAATTCTAGCTTTGTCTGAGTTTCCAAAATTTACAGGAATAAACTTTTCATTAGTTTCAATTTGAAGAACTGCGATATCAGATAATGGATCTGCGCCAATAACTTTTGCTTTAAATTTTTTTTCACCATTAACCTGGACAACAATATCCTCAGCACCATCAATCACATGATTGTTTGTTACTACAATTCCTTTCTCATCTATAATAAAACCTGAGCCTAAAGCTGAAGATTGTTTTTCTTGGGGTGTCCCAAAATCTTTAAACATGTCACCGAATGGTGATCCTGGAGGAAATTCAAAACCTGGAAATGGATTACTTTTTGTTACTACTGTTTGTGTTGTTGAAATATTAACTACAGATGGCATCAATTTTTCAGCTAAATCCGCAAATGATCCTGGTGTAGTTTGAGAATTTGATACTAAAGAAAAGCTAAACGTAAATATTAATGTATAGAAAATTGCTTTTATCTTATTCATGCTAATTTTTTGCGTAATAAATAATAATAAATCCTATTATTGCAAAAATTAATCCGCCAGTTCTAAGTTGACTGTCCTTGATTAACTCAAGCTTTTTCAACATACTTCTCATTTTTGATGGAAATATGGCATAAAGAATTCCCTCAATAAAAAAAAATAAACCGAAGGCTATTATTAATTCCTTCATATAAGGATTATTCTGTTTTTGGTTTTATATTCCCAAAAAATTTAAAGAATTCACTATCCGGTGATAGTATTAAAGATGTTTCTCCACCTATCAAAGCCTTTTCATATGCTTGCATTGCTCTGTAAAACGCAAAAAATTCTGGGTCTTGGCCAAAAGCATTTGCAAAAATTTTATTTCTTTGACCGTCACCTTCACCTTTCATAATTTCTGATTTTTTTTGTGCATCAGCCAAAATGACTGTAACCTCTTTATCCGCAGTTGATGTAATTGTAACTGCCATTTCCGCTCCTCTTGCTCTAAATTCTTTTGCTTCTCTTTCCCTTTCAGTTTGCATTCTTCTAAAAATTGCATCACTGTTTGCTTGAGGAAGATCTGCTCTTTTTATTCTTACATCAACAATTTTGATACCAAAGTTTTCCGCTTCTGTATTTACACCTTCTTGAATTAAAGACATTTGTTTTGTTCTATCTTCTGATAAAAGAGTTTGAAGTTCTTGTTGACCTAAAACATTTCTAATTCTTGAATTGATAATTGTAGCTAACCTTGATCTTGCAACTCTTTCATTGCCAACAGAAATATAAAATTTAAGTGGGTCAACAATCTGAAATCTTGCAAAAGCATCAACTATTAATCTTTTTTGGTCAGATGCAATTACTTCTTCTGGCGGAGTATCTAGATTTAAAATTCTTTTATCTAAAAATACTACGTTTTGAATAAAAGGAATTTTAAAATTTAAACCAGGTTTTAATATAATTCTTTTTGGATCACCAAACTGAAGAACGATTGCCTGATTAACTTCTTTGACAATAAATATTGAAAAGAAGATTGTTACCGCTATTGCAACAACTATTCCAGCTATAATTTTTCCAGCATTCATTTTAATTCATTGCTTTCTTTTTTTGTAATTCAGGTAATGGTAAATACGGTACTACTCCTGAACCAGCATTTTTCTCAATAATAACTTTATCAATATCCGCTAAAACTTTTTCCATTGTTTCTAAATACATTCTTTCTTGAGTAACTGATTTAGCATTCTTATATTCATTATAGATTGCTAAAAATCTACTAGCTTCACCCTCTGCTTTAGCTACAACTTCTTTCTTATAAGCTTCTGCTGCTTGTAAAATTTTTTGTGCTTCCCCTCGAGCTCTTGGAATTACATCATTAGCATATGCTTCAGCTTCGTTTTTGGATCTTTCCATATCAGCTCTAGCTGCTTGTACATCTCTGAATGCATCAATAACTTGATCAGGTGGGTCAGCTTTTTGTGTTTGTACTTGTGTAATTTGAATACCACTTGTGTATTCATCTAAAATTTTTTGAATTATTTCTTGAGTATCAGTTTCTATAACCGATCTTCCTTCTGTTAAAATTGGCTGAATGTCAGATCTTGCTATTACTTCTCTCATTGCAGTTTCAGCTGCAGCTTTTACTGTTCCTTCTGGATCTTGTATTTTAAATAAAAAATTTCCCGCATCTTTAATTACCCAAAAAACTGAAAAATCTATATTAACAATATTTTCATCTCCAGTTAACATCAAGCTTTCTTGAGGAACATCAGCAACGCCACCTGATGAAGAAAATCCACTATCTCTCTCAGATCTAAAACCTATATCAATTCTGTTAACTTTTGTTACTTTGGGTGTTAACACTGACTCAATTGGAAAAGGAATATGATAGTTCAATCCTGGTTGAGTTGTTTTTACAAATTTTCCAAATCTTAATACAACACCTTGCTCATCCGGCAAAACTCTATAAAGACCACTTGCCAACCAAACAAACCCTAAAATTATTAAAACTAAAATCGCCTGTTTTCCACCTGATGAACTTCCCCCGGGTAAAAATCTTTTTATTTTTTCTTGAAATTCTCTGATTATCTTATCTACGTCTGGGGGTGTTGGACCTCTTCCAGATCCGTTTCCACTACCTCCACCTCCTGGAGGAGATCCCCATGGACTACCGCCTCTTTGTTGAAAATCATCAGACATACACTATCTATATAGTGTCTAATTAATTAAAAACAAGTTAAGATCAAATCATGACAGATAAAAAGCCCGAACTTAGTGCCGCAATGAAAAATAAGGTAGAACCAAAGGTTTTTAAGAAAAATCCAATTATTGGAACGAAATTTACTATAGCAATTTCAAGTGCAAAAGGTGGTGTTGGTAAATCCACATTTGCAACTAATCTAGCACTAGCGTTGAAGCAAATTGGCTGCAAAGTTGGAATACTGGATGCTGATATATATGGTCCATCAATTCCTAAAATGTTTGGAATTAATGAGAAACCAAAAAGTGATGGCCAAAAATTAGATCCCATAATCAAATATGATATTCAATGTATGTCAATAGGCTTTCTAGCTGACCAACAAACACCAATGATTTGGCGAGGGCCTATGGTAACAAGTGCAATTAAAACATTTACACAAAAAGTAAACTGGAAAAATTTAGATTTTATAATTGTAGATATGCCACCAGGTACAGGTGATACCCAACTTACATTTTCTCAAGAAATAAAAATGGATGGTGCAATCATTGTCTCTACCCCACAAGAAGTTGCTTTATTAGATGTTAAAAGAGGAATTAAGATGTTTGATAAACTGGGAGTAAAAATTTTAGGTCTAGTAGATAACATGAGTTTTTTTAAAGCTGATGATGGAAAAAAATATCATCTTTTTGGTGAAGGTGGAGTTAAAAAAACTGCCGAGGAATTCAGTAAGGAATTTTTAGGTGAAATACCAATTAATCCTAATGTAGGAAAATCAGGAGATAACGGAAAACCAATTGTTGAAGAAAACCCAGATAATGAAATTTCAAAGATTTATTTAGATTTTGCAAAAAAAATCAAATCAACTTATCTTTAAGATTAAACGCCTCCATTAATTCATTCCACTCTCTCTTAGATAATCCAGACTCTTCCACTGTAGGATTTTCTCCTTTAATTAATTTTTGAAGTATTATTTTTCCTTTAGCAGATACTTCAGTTCCACCCACTCTATAGTCCATAAATGCTTCATAAGTGATTGGAACCCATTTTTTTAAAGTATCCAACATTATATCAGCATATACTCTTATTTCGTATTGAGCGTGGTGATCCGCTCTCAATCTTAAGAAGTTCATCAAATTCAATAAATCTGTTTTCCAATACCACTGAGTATAAGTATTTAAAGTTAAATTCATTCTTGCAAGTTCTCTTGCTAATCCTTTTTTGTTTTCATTAATGGTGGATCCATCATATCTTTCATTAAGCATTGTCTCATAATTTGCATAAGTTCTTTCTGCATCATTTTTTAAAAGTTCCAAAACTTCTTTAGCTTGCTCACCTTCCAATACATCACCTCTACCTTGTCTATTGCTTGTTGATTGAGCAGCTAGATTTTCAGATGTTGGAAGATAAAATTCTTTATCTAAAATTGAGTACCTAGCTGAATATTCGTTTACATTGGCTGTTCTATGTCTAATCCATTGACGTGCAATAAAAATTGGAAGTTTTATATGGTATTTAATTTCACACATCTCAAAAGGAGTGCTATGCCAATGGCGCATTAAATATTTAATTAAACCAGCATCAGTTGATACTTGTTTAGTTCCTTTTCCGTACGAAACTCTAGCTGATTGAACTATTGAAGTGTCATCACCCATATAATCAACCACCCTAATAAAACCATGGTCTAAGGCTGGTATTGCTTCATATAAGATTTTTTCTAACTCTGTAGCGGTTACTCTTTTAGTATTGTTGCTCTGTGATTGTTGATTTTTTATCTCTTCTTGTTGTTCTTTAGTTAATTTCATGATTGTTATTGAATCTCTAGTAATTCCTTTTATATTAATAAAGTTGGTTTTCCAACTATGACGATAAACGAATTTCGTAATAACCATTGCGGACGTGGGGGCAGTACCCACCACCTCCACCATTTACAACTTATGGGGGTGAACTAGATTCGACGGGTGACTAAAGGCTATTCTTTCGTTCGGAATTGTTCCTCCGTAACGGGCTAATTTATAATTGCTAACGAAAGTTACGCACTTGCTGCTTAATTAACTTTGTTAATTAGGTAAACGGGGTTTGGGGCACCTGGCAACAGAACGCCCCTACTTATTCTAATATTTTCTTTATTTTATTTAATTTAATTTATATTTGGCACACTGCCGGCACAATTATTGTCCTTTATATTGACCGTAAGTACCCATAATTGCATTTTGCATCACTTCTTCAAATTTTTTATAATCTTTCTTTGAAAGTGCGTATCTTGGAAAATAATCTTTAATATTATATTCGTTAAATTTAGAATGCATTTCTAACTCTTTATCGTATTCTTCGGGCCAATTATTGTCTTTTGCAATTCTATACAACATATTTAAACCTTTAAGATTATTATCATTAAACATTTCAGCTAAATTTAATATTTGATCTGGGTGATGTTTTGGATCAATTAAAACAATAGCTTTGGCATTATCTAATGCTTTTTTTAAAAATTTTAATGCCTTAGCAATATCCTTAGCTTCTTTTGATTTAAACAGTCCAAACATTATAAAATTTTAATATTAATTTTTTAGTAAGTTTATATAAGAAGTATATTAGATAAGCTGGCAATATATAAAATAGAAATAATTCTGTTATCATTCATTTAAACTATCACAAAAAAGATTGGCACAATTCTGGCACACTTTTCTTTAAATTTATCGTTTTTCAATTCAAATTATTCGCGAATAATGGTACTTTGTTCGGGGCACCTGGCAACAGAACGCCCCCATTCCTATTTTTTATTTTTTTTTAATTCTGCTTGAGCTGCAGCCAATCTAGCTATTGGCACTCTGTAAGGTGAACAAGATACATAATTCAAACCTGCTTTTGAACAAAAAAGAATACTTTTTGGATCACCTCCATGTTCACCACAAATTCCTAATTTAATTTTTTTGTTTTGTCTTTTTCCTTTTTCTACAGCTAATTCTATTAAATCTTCAACCCCTTCATCTATTGAAATAAATGGATCTATGGAAAATATCTTGTTATCAATATAATCATTTAAAAATTTACCACTATCATCTCGACTAATTCCAAAAGTAGTCTGTGTTAAATCATTAGTACCAAAACTAAAAAATTCTGCATGTTTAGCAATATCTTTTGCTTTAATTGCTGCTCTAGGTAATTCAATCATAGTTCCAACCAAGTAGTCTACTTTTAATTTATTTTCCTTCTCTACTTGTCCAGCCACTCTAATTACCAAATCCTTCATGATTTTTATTTCTGCTTCAGTTGAAACAAGTGGGATCATTATTTCAGGAAAAGCAAATTTTTTTTTACTCTTTTTGAGCTCAGATAATGCCTCAAAAATCGCTCTACATTGCATTTCATAAATCTCAGGAAAAGAAATACCTAGTCTACAACCTCTATGGCCAAGCATTGGATTTTGTTCATGAAGTTCATCAATTCGAGAGTTTAGTTCTTTTTTCTCTATACCAATAACATTTGCAACCTCAGAAATTTCTTTTTCAGATTTTGGTAAAAACTCATGCAATGGTGGATCTAATAATCTTACAGTAACTGGTAGACCGTGCATAATTTTAAATATTTCCATAAAATCTTTTTTTTGATGTGGTAAAAGTTTTTCTAAAGCATTTAATCTATCTTCTTGGGTTTTTGATAAAATCATTTCTCTTACAGATAAAATTCTTTCCTCATCAAAAAACATATGCTCTGTTCTACAAAGACCTATTCCTTCAGCGCCAAAATCTCTTGCAGTTTTAGTATCTGAAGGAGTTTCAGAATTTGTTCTCACTTTTAATTTTCTAATGCTATCAGCCCATCTCATTAATTTTGAAAAATCTCCTGATATTTCAGGTTTAACAGTTGGAACAGTACCTAAAATTATTCTTCCACTAGATCCATCAATAGTGATTGTGTCACCTTCTTTTACTTCAATTGAAGATGTTTTAAAAAATTTTTGTTCATAGTTAATATCTATTTCACTAGAACCAGAGACACATGGTCTACCCATACCTCTTGCGACAACTGCAGCATGACTAGTCATTCCACCCCTAGCTGTTAAAATACCTTTAGCAGCATGCATGCCTTGAATATCTTCCGGGGATGTCTCAACTCTTACCAAAATAGTATCTTGCATCATATCATTTAATCTTTCTGCTTCCTCGGAAGTAAAAACTACCTTTCCACTTGCTGCACCTGGGGATGCTGGCAAGCCATTTGCAATAACTTTAATAAAGCTTTTTTCATCTAAAGTTGGATGTAATAATGTGTCTAAAGAATTTGGATCTATTCTTAGAACAGCTTCATTTTTAGAAATTAATTTTTCATTAACCATGTCAACTGCAATTTTAACTGCTGATTTTGACGTTCTTTTTCCTGAACGAGTTTGTAATATCCAAAGTTTATTATTTTCTACTGTAAATTCTACATCTTGCATGTCTTTATAATGTTTTTCTAATTTTTTTAAAATTCTGTATAATTCAGAATATACTTTAGGCATCGACTCCTCCATTGATGCCTCTTTAACTTTTGCCTCTTTTTTTGCTTTTCTAGTAATGTACTGTGGAGTTCTTGTGCCTGCTACTACATCCTCTCCTTGAGCATTAATCAAATATTCTCCATAAATATTATTTGATCCATCTGAAGGGTTTCGAGTAAATACTACGCCAGTAGCACAATCATTACCCATATTTCCAAAAACCATTGATTGAACATTTACTGCTGTTCCCCATTCTGAGGGAATTTGATTTAATTTTCTATAAACTTTAGCTCTATTACTTTCCCATGATAAAAAAACTGCTCTTATTGCACCAAATAATTGTTGATTAACATCTTGAGGAAAATCCTTTTTAGATTTTTCTTTTACAGTATCTTTGAAATCTTTTATTAACCCATCCCAATCATTCTCATCTAGATCAGTATCTAAAAGGACACCTTTGGTTAGTTTATAATTTTCAATCAATTCCTCAAAATGATAACTTTCAACACCCATAACTACATTTCCATACATTTGAATAAATCTTCTATAACTGTCTTTAGCAAACCTTCCATTGGATGTTTTTTTAGAAAGCGCAACTACTGTTTTATCATTCAGTCCAAGATTTAAAATTGTATCCATCATGCCTGGCATTGAAACTCTAGCTCCTGATCTAACTGATAAAAGAAGGGGATTCTTTAAGTCACCAAATTTTTTGGATACATCTTTTTCTATAACTTTAAGCTCTTTTTTAATTTCATTTATTAATTTAGAATTTAATCTTTTTTTATCTTTATAAAAAATCTCACAAACTTTTGTGGATATTGTAAATCCAGGTGGCACGGGTAATCCCATTCTGCCCATTTCTGATAAATTTGCCCCTTTACCTCCTAAAAAATTTTTTGGATTCTTGATCTTTTTTGTGTCTTTTGACTTAAAATTTAGAATTAACTTATTCATTAGTAGCTTTTAACAATTGAAAATTTGTAAAATTTTGGAATGTTTTACATAACATATTAATAAGTTCCAATCGATTTTTTCTTAAAGTCTCATTTTCTTCATTTACTTTTACATTGTCAAAAAATTCGAAGATCTCTTTTCTAGCATTAGCTAAAATTGATAGTGATTTTTCATAATTTTCATCATTATTTATAGTAGAATAATACTTATTAATTTCATTTACCTTTTTATATAAATTTTTTTCAAAATCACTTTTAAAAATTCCTGGATCAGTTGTATTATCCATTTCAATTTTTTTATTTTTCATCTCATTATCTAATATGTTAGAAGCTCTTTTAAAACTAGAAGTAATATCTATACCAATTTGATTATTTATTATTTTATTAAGACATCGTGCCTTTTCATAAGATGAAAACAATTTATTTAGTGAAAAAGTAGATATTATAGCATCGATTATATCATACCGTATCTCCTTTTCTTTTAAATAGTGTTTAAATCTATCTTTCAGAAAATCTTTTAACTCTTTTTGTAAATTTTTGTTAGAAAGATAAAAACCTTGATCTTCATATAAACTTGAAGAATAATTCAATAAATCATTTATTTTTAAGTTTTTTTTATTTTCTATTATAGTTCTAATGATGCCAAGTGCTGCTCTCCTAAGTGCTAAAGGATCTTTCGAGCTTGTTGGTTTTTCATTTATTCCAAAAAAACCAACAATGGTATCTATTTTATCAGTAATCGATAAAGCAACACTAAATGGTTTTTTAGGAATTTTAGAATTAAGTCCAATTGGTAAGTATTGTTCAGTTAGAGCTGACGAAATATCTTTATCAAATCCTTGATAAGCTGAGAAATATCCACCCATTAGACCTTGAAGTTCAGGGAATTCGCCAACTAACTCAGAAGTCAAATCTGTTTTACAAATCGTTGCTGACAACTCAACTTTCTGTTTACTTATCAATAATTCATCTGAAATCATGCCGCCAATTTTTCTCATTCGTTGTACTTTATCAAAATAATTTCCAAGACCTTTGAAAAAATTCATAGATTTTAATTCTGACACTTTCTTAACTAAATTTTGAGCTTTATCTTTGTTCCAAAAAAATTCTGCATCATTCAATCTTGCTTCTACCACCCTTTCATTTCCTATCTTAATTAGACCTTTGTTATCTTTTCTGTTGGCAACAATCAAAAATTCATTAGTAATTTGATTTTTATCGTTGAAAGTTGGAAAATATTTTTGATGTGTCTCCATTGTTAAAATCAAAATTTCTTTAGGGATAGATAAAAATTTTTTATCAAAACTACATAATAAAACATTTGGACTCTCTACTAAATTTACAACCTCATCAATTAATTTAGGATTATCATTAATTTTTAATCCCTTTTTAGCCAAAATTTTTAAAAAATTTCGATTTATTATTTTTAGTCTTTTATTTTGATCGATAAATACTCCCTGTTTTTCAAAAAACTTTTGATAAGATTTAAAGTTATCAAATGTTTTTTTCTTTTCTTCAAGATCCTTATCCACAAAAGTTGAATTTGAAGAAACAATGTGATGAAAATTAAAACTAACTATTTTTTTATCAAATACTGACAAAATTGATTTTAATGGTCTTCCCCAATTTAGGTCAAACTCACCCCATTTCATTGACTTTTTCCATTGATATTCACCTAAAATTTTCGGAATAAAATCTAGTAAAAGATCATGTGTTTTTAATAATTTTGACTCTGTTTTATAGAAGTAAAATTCACCTTTTTCTATTTTTTTTTTATATAAACTTTTTTTATTAATCTTGTTAGATCTAATAAAACCCTCAATTGCTTTTTCTGGGGCTTCAGTCTTAGGTCCTCTAATTTCTTCAGTTTTGATTTTAATTTGTTTGTCTAAACCTTCAAAAACTACAACTAATCTGTTTGGTGAGGAAAATGAAAAATTTTTTTTAAATTTAATCAATCTTTGATCAAACAAATTTTTAAAATCATCTAAAATTTTTTTTCTTAAACTTTTCTGAAGTTCAGCAGGAATTTCTTCACTAAAAAGCTCTAAAAAAAATTCTGACATTCTATACTTGTGAGTCTATCCAAACTGCTGCTACTGATTTTGTTATTTCTCTTATTCTACTTATATACTCAGCTCTTTGTGCAACACTAATGACACCTCTTGCATCCAGTATATTAAAAATATGACTTGCTTTTAAACACTGGTCATACGCAGGTAAAGATATTTTTTTTTCAACCAATGATTTTGCTTCACTTTCAAACATATCAAAAATTTTAAAAAGATTGCCAGTATTTGCATGATCAAAATTATACGCAGAAAACTCTTTTTCAGCTTGATGAAAAACTTCTCTATATTCTATACCATCGTTGTTCCAAATTAAATCATAAACATTTTTTTTCTGTTGTGTAAACATACAAATTCTTTCTAAGCCATAAGTTATTTCAACTGAGATAGGTTTGCACTCGAAACCAGCCATTTGTTGAAAATATGTGAATTGAGTAATTTCCATTCCATCACACCAAACTTCCCATCCAAGTCCTGCTGCACCAAGTGTAGGACTTTCCCAATCATCCTCAACAAACCTAATATCATGGTCTTTATGATCAATGCCTATAACTGACAAACTATTTAAATAAAGTTTTTTAATATTTGTTGGAGAGGGTTTTATTATCACTTGAAATTGATAATAATGTTGAAGTCTATTAGGGTTGTCACCGTATCTACCATCTGTTGGTCTTCTTGATGGTTGTACATAAGCAGCTTTCCACGGATTAGGTCCCAAAGATCTTAAAGTGGTTGCTGGATGAAATGTTCCAGCTCCAACTTCCATATCATAAGGTTGTAAAATCACACAACCATGTTTACTCCAAAATTTTTGTAAATTTAAAATTATATCTTGAAAAGTTTGATGCTTAAGTTTTTTTTTATCTTTTTTAGAGGCCATATTTTTGCCAAACAGATTTTTCTTCTAATATATTTACAAATTGATCTACATGATCGTTTGAAGCTGAAAACTTTTTACTTAACCAACTTTTAGTTTTTTCAAATTTTTTGATGACTACATCTTCTCCAAATTTTTCTCTTAAAATTTGATGAGCATCACCGATTTCATCAATCAAACCAAGATCTTTAGCTTTAGCACCAGACCAAAATTCTCCTGAAAATAATTCTATTTCTTTTTTTTTTAATTTAGAACCTCTGCTTTTTTCAACGACATTAATAAAATCTTTATGTAAATCTAATTGAATATTTTTTAGTCTTTCAATGTCCTCTTTTTTTTCTTCAAGAAAAGGATCTAAGGTACTTTTATTTTTACCAGCTGTATGAACTCTTCTCTCAACTCCTATTTTTTTTATTAATTCAGTAAATCCAAAAGATGAATAAATTACACCTATGGATCCTATAATTGAACTAGAGTTTGCATATATTTCATCTCCAGCACATGCAATTAAATAACCTCCAGATGCTGCCACATCTTCTGCAAAAACTATTACTTTTTTTTTATTTTTATGGGCTTGTTGTCTAATAAAATTATAAATTAAGTGTGACTGAACTGGAGATCCTCCTGGTGAATTAATCGTAATTGCTACACAAGGTGCTTTTTTTACTGAAAATGCCTTAGAAATAATTTCCTCTTGACCAGAAAAGTCTATTCCTTGTTTAAATTTTCCAACGTTACCAATCACACCACTTAATTTAATATGTGGAACTATTTTTTTCTTTTTTAAAAAAGAGAGCATTTTAGATCTTTATAGAATTTTCATATGAATATAAAGACACCTTATAATTGAAGATTCAGGTGCGTCAATTGATAGGTGTCAAATGAAACTTTTTGTACTAATTTGCTGACTAAATGGGAAGTGTAATTCAATTAAAAAACAAAATTAACAATTCTTACTTTCAACTAAAAAATTCAGTTGAAGATAAGTTATTTTTAGTCGAAGAAAAAATTAAATCAAAATTAGAAAGCAACGTTGATTTAGTTCAAAAGATGACTGATTATCATCTAGATACAGGTGGCAAAAGATTAAGGGCCTTGCTTACTTTAGTCTCTGCAAAATTATGTGGATATAAAAAAGGGGTAAGAGACATTAATTTAGCAGCTTGTGTTGAGCTTATTCATTCAGCGACTTTAATGCATGATGATGTGATAGATAATGGCTCAGTAAGAAGAGGAAAAAAAACATTGAACAAAATTTGGGGTAACCATTCTTCTGTCTTGGTGGGTGACTATTTACTCAGTAGATGTTTTGAGATGATGGTAGAGGATGGAAATATTGAAGTTTTGAAATTATTATCCTCAACTTCCTCAAAAATTGCACAAGGTGAAGTTTTACAACTGCAGCATAAAGGTGAGATAGATATGTTGGAAGAAACTTATTTAAAAATTATTTCTGCAAAAACTGCTGAATTATTTGCAGCGGCAACTAAAGTTGGTGCAATATTATCAGGAGTGGAAACAAAAGAGAAAGAGGCTTTAGAGTTTTATGGAAAAAATCTTGGACTAACTTTTCAAATAGCTGATGATACTTTGGATTATAATTCAGAATTAAAGTTGTTTGGGAAAAAAATTGGTAAAGATTTTTACGAAGGAAAAATTACACTGCCAATAATTTTATTATTTCAAAAGGCTGATCATGCTGAAAAAGAAAGACTAAGGAAAATTTTTTTAAATAACAATAGAGAAGAAAGTAACTTGAAATATACTTTATCCTTAATAAAAAAATATAATATTATTAATAATTGCTATCAAAAAGCACACCATTATATCAATCTAGCCTCTAATTCATTATCTGTGTTCGATGACAGTGAGGAAAAAACTATTTTAGAAAATCTAACATCATTTAGTTTATCCAGGGATTTTTAAGGACTTAAAAGACTTTTAGCCCAATTATTATTTTCATCCAAAATATACTTCAATCTTTCGTGAATTCTATTATCTCCATCCAACCAAAATTCAATACTAGAAGGTTTTAGATTCCAGCCTGACCAGTAACTTGGCCTTGGTACTTTATCCTTATCTTTAAATTTATTTTTGAATTCTTCTATAGTATTTAAAAGCTCGTCTCTACTTTTTAAAATAGTACTTTGTTTTGAAGCCCAAGCACCTATTCTGCTTTCATAAGCTCTAGAGTTATAATATTCATCAGCTGTCTTATCATCTACCTGGCTTAAAGTTCCAACTATTCTTATTTGTCTTAGTAGGCTTTTCCAATGAAAACACATTGTAGCATTTGGATTTTCTTTAATTTCATTTCCCTTCTGACTATTCAAATTTGTATAAAAAATGAATCCATTTTCATTATACTCTTTTAAAAGGACCATTCTTACTGAGGGAATTCCTTCTTTGTTAGCTGTGCCTAAAGCAAGAGCATTTGGATCGTTTATTTCTTTCTTTTTGGCCTCATCAAACCAATTCTGAAATAATTCAAAAGGATTATCAAGATCTAAAAAGCATTTATTAAGCCCTAATAAGTTTTTTTGATTCATAATTTAAACAAAATAATCTATACAATATAAATAATGTCATTTAATACTTTTGGAAAGGTTTTTCGTTTCACTACTTGGGGAGAGTCCCATGGTCCTGCTATTGGTTGTGTAATTGATGGTTGTCCGCCATTAATTCAATTAAAAGAAGCAGATATTCAGAGAGAATTAGATAAAAGAAAGCCCGGACAATCAAAATTCACTACCCAAAGAAGAGAGAGCGATAAGGTTCAAATTCTTTCTGGGGTTTTTGAGGGTAAAACAACTGGAACTCCCATATCGTTAATAATCCATAATGAAGACATGCGCTCAAAAGATTACAATAATATTAAAGATAAATTTAGACCTGGACATGCTGATTTTACCTATTACAAAAAATATGGAATTAGAGATTATAGAGGAGGTGGTAGATCATCTGCTAGAGAAACTGCAGCTAGAGTTGCTGCTGGAGCTGTAGCTAAAAAAGTTTTAGAGAAAAAATTAGGAAAAAAATTTAAAATTTCTGGAGCTGTAACACAACTAGGTATTCTTGGATGTGACACAACAAAATGGGATGACAGGATTATCTATAAAAATCCATTTTTTTGTCCAGATAAATCAATGTTAAAAATTTGGGAAAAATATTTATTGAGCATAAGAAAAGCAGGCTCTTCATGTGGAGCAATAATTGAAATAAGGGCAAATGGTGTTCCAGCTGGCTTGGGGGCTCCTATATATTCAAAATTAGATTCTGACATTGCTTCAGCCTTGATGAGCATTAATGCTGTTAAAGGTGTGAATATCGGCTCAGGTATGAACTCAGCTAAATTGTCCGGAGAAGAAAATTCTGATGAAATTTCACAAAATAAAAAAATGACTAAATTTAAATCAAATCATGCAGGTGGTATTCTTGGGGGTATTTCCTCAGGTCAAGAAATAATTGCGTCTTTTGCAGTAAAACCGACATCATCTATTTTAAAAAGTAGAAAAACTATTAACAAATTTGGAAAAAATACGAGTATCTCAGTTAAAGGAAGACATGATCCTTGTGTGGGTATCAGGGCTGTACCTGTTGGAGAGGCAATGCTTTCTTGTGTTTTATTAGATCATTATCTAATGAATAAAGCACAAT
>CACOQC010000006.1 GCA_902629215.1 uncultured Pelagibacteraceae bacterium
TTATCTAATTTTAGAAATAAAAAAACAATTTGCAAAATTGCTTTAACTGAGAATAATAATTATAAAAATAATAAAAAGATTAATAATATTAAATTGCTAAAATCAAATCTAATATGTTTTTCACAAAATAAAACAAATCTTATGAATGGAGGAATTTATTATTTTAATAAAAAAATTTTCAAGTATTTATCTGCAAAAAGACTATCTTTAGAAAATGATATTATTCATAAGTTAATACTTGAAAAAAAAGTCGAGGGATTTCATAGTAAAAAAAAATTTATTGATATTGGAACACCCAAAAAAATTAATTTTCTTTTGAAGAATAGGAATTATCTATATAAATAAGAAATAAATGAAAAATATTATAAAAAATCATTTTTTAGAAATCAAAAAAATTTTAAATAATTCAAATGATTTGATAAATAAAGTTGAAAAAATTTCAATTTTTTTGAAAAATAAAATTAAAAAAAAAAATAAAATTTTTGTATATGGTAATGGTGGTTCATTTGCAGATGCTTCACATTTTGTTGGAGAACTTACGGCTTCATATTCTTCAAAAAAAAGAAAACCATTACCATTTATTCTTTTAGGATGTAATCAAGCAGCAATTACAGGATGGTCAAATGATTTCAATTTTGATGATTATGTCGTAAGAGAATTTTCTTCATACGTTTCAAGAGAAGATGTTCTTTTTTTATTTTCTACATCAGGTGGAAATATAAAAAAAAAACAATCTATTAATTTAATTAAGCTAGCTAAATATGCTAAGTCTAAAAAAATACCTATCATTTCGTTATTAGGAAAAGGTGGAGGAGAACTAAAGAAAATTTCATCTGAGTATATATTAATTGACTCTTATAAAACTGGCTCAATTCAAGAAGCGCACAAAGTAATTTTTCATTCATTATGTGAAACTTTTGAAAATTTTAAATGATAATATCAAAAACACCATTTAGAATATCATTAATTGGCGGTGGTACTGATTTTCCAGACTATTATAAATACTACAAAGGGTTAGTTGTTGGGGGGACAATAGATAAATATTGTTATGTATCTACAAGATTTTTACCGTCAGTATTTGATTATAAACATAGAATAGTATGGTCCAAAAATGAAGTTGTTAATAATAATAATGAAATTTTTCATCCTACAGTAAAAGCTGTTTTTAACTATTTAAAAATAAACAAAGGTCTAGAAGTTCATTACCAAGGAGATCTTCAAAAAAATTCTGGTTTAGGAACAAGTTCATCTTTTTGTGTTGGGTTAATAAACTCAATCAAGAATTTATATAAAAAAAAAATAAATAAACGAAATTTAGCTAAAATTGCCAATTATATTGAACAAAAAATTATGAGAGAAAAGAGTGGGTCACAAGATCCAATTTGGGCAAGTTATGGTGGATTTAATTCAATAAATTTCGAAAGAAATAATTTTAGTGTTAAAAAATTAAATTTAAAAAAAAGTAATTTAGATGATATTAGTGAAAATCTATATTTAATTTACACTGGTATTAACAAGTTCTCTCATAATATAGAAAAAGATAAATTATCAAAACTAGACAAAAATATTAGCTATCTTGATAATATATACTCTTTGGCAAAAGAATTTGAAAAAAAATTAGTAAACTCAAAAAATCATGATTTTATTGGATCAATGTTGAATGATTATTGGAAAATTAAGAAAAGTTTATCTTCGAAAGTATCTAATAATAAAATTGATGAAATATATGCCGAATGTTTAAATGCAGGTGCTATTGGTGGAAAAATAATTGGGTCTGGTGGTGGTGGTTTTTTGTTAATATACTGTCAAAAAAGATGTTTATCTAGATTAAAAAAAAGACTTAATAAATTAGCAATAATTGATTTTAGTTTTACTCAAAATGGTAGTGAGATTATATTTAAATCTTAACAAATGTTGATTTAATTAAATACTTAATAAATTCAATTTTCTGTATTTTTCTCCTATTCAAAAATAAACCATCTTTATGTTCATTCAAATACAAGCTATTTATTTTACTATTCTTATTTTGTGTATAAACAACTTTTTTATTAGTCTTCTCAAAAAATTCTAAACTTAAATTTTTAATAAATGATTTCTTTTCTTTTTGTAGATAAATAGCTAACCATAAATCATCGTCTAAAAACATATTTTTGTTATTTTCAACAAATTTTTTATAAAAATTTTCAATATTATCTAACAATTCTGTGTTAATTAAAAAACCATCAGCACATTGACCCATTTTGATATTAAAAATTTTATTTAAATAAAAACTATAATTTGTTTTTTCTTTCTTGAATTTATCAATAAAAATTTCAAATATATTCTTATCGTAAAGATGATCATCATCTATTAATATCACACAGTCAAAATTTTTTACTTTTTTTATAGAACCCATTATTTTCGTGCCTGGTCCATAATCTTTACATCTATTTATTTCCACATTATGTATTTTGATATTATTTAATTCTTTTTCATCAACAAATTTATTTTTAAATCTTTTATATTCATATGGAACATTCAAAAAAATTTTGTTTGGTTTTAAAGTTTGTTCATTTATTTTAGATAAAATTTCTTCAATATTTTTAACTCTTTCTGGGATTGTTGACATAGAAACACAAAAAGAAAATTCATTACTCATATTTTAATTTTATTTAATGCGTTATTTTTAAAAAGATTTGCTTCTTGTATATATCTTCTTACCATTTGAGTAGTTTTGTGACCAGTCATTGCCATAATATTCCTCTCTTCAGCACCAAACTCAGCTGCTGTAGTTGCAAAACCTGATCGTAAACTATGTCCAGCATACTTAGATGAATCTAAACCCGCTTTTTCAGCATATCTTTTAATTATTAAGGCTACTGATTTATCTGAAATATCAAATATTTTACCTTCGCTAATTTTGTAAAATTTTTTGTTAATGTAATTTTTGAGTGCTATCACGGGACAAAATTCTTGATTATCGAAGTAGGGGATTGCTTTAATACTTCCTTCACCAGACTGATCTGTTTTAGATCTTTTAATAAGAATTTTCACACCTTCAGTGACAAATTCTATATCCTCATACTGAATATTCACTAATTCTGATCTTCTAAATCCACCCGCAAATCCTATTAGAATTAAAGCTTTATCTCTAATTTTTTGTTCATCAATCACTTTAATTATAAGTTTTAACTCATTGATTAATATAGGTTTTTTTGCTTTTTGTCTTGAACCTAAAGTCCTTTTTATTCCATGTAAGTTTTCCATTATTATAGGATGTTTGGTATCTAGATAATGACCTTTTAGCTTATGAATAACGCTTATTGAGGCTATTCTCCTTTTTAAAGTGCTAAATTTTGAGGTTTTTGAAAGATGTGTAATGTAGAGCGCTATAATTTTTGGTTCTGTTGGAATTGAGGATAATGCATTTTTAGAACAAAAAGCAGAAAAATCCTTAAAATCAGACTGATAAGCTCTTAGAGTATTGTTAGCTTTCGAATTTTTTAAATTTTGTAAAGTTTCTATTTCTAAGCTTTTAACATCAGTTATTAAATTATTCATATTTATTTCCGATAACCATTAATTATCGGAAATTATATATTAGGTGATTTTTAATGTCAATAGTTTAAATTATAAAAATTATGGGTTCAATTGATGGTGAAATTCCTGCGGTGTGGTTTTTAATTAGCTCAATTGGTTTTGTTATATTAACATATATTCAATATAGAAATACTGGAAAGAGCTTCAATACAATATTTTTGTCTATAATGGCTATCGTATTTTTTGTTAGTTATGTCATTCTATTGATTCCTCGATAAAAAGTTATCAACATTACCTGTTGAAAAGTAAGTAAATTCAACAATTAAGTGATACTTATTTTGAATTAGACAGAATATTATCTAATTAACTTAAGAGGCAACTCTTAACTGGCCAGCCAAAGAAAGGCCGAGAGGTTTAAGTTTGGAGGGCAGAAAACCCTGTAAAGCAGCGCTAAACATACGGGGTGGTCGGTTCGGCGGTAGCGCCTACAACGACGAACCATAAAATTCTGATCTTTGCACCCTAAAAAGTGTTAAGGATCAGGGTTTTTTTCTAGATGATGATACTTTCAGGAACAAAATTTCAAATAAAAGTCTGGAATTATCTTAAAAAAATTCCAAAAGGTAAGGTAAAAACCTATAAACAAGTAGCCAAAGGTATAGGAATGCCAAAAGCATCAAGAGCAGTGGCAAATGCATGTGGAAAAAACCCATATGCTCCAAAAATACCCTGTCATAGAGTCATTAGATCTGATGGAGGTCTTGGAGGCTACTCTGGAAGAGGTGGAATTAGGCAAAAGCTTAAATTACTTAGATCTGAAAAGGTAGAGATTTAGCCCTATTTTAGGGCTTTTTTACATTAAAAAAGACAGTAAAATCAACGTTTTTTGATCTTTTTAATTGATTTCTTGTATATTAACAAATTTCGCCCTTCAGTTGTACCATATATCAGGCTACACTTAAAATAGACCCCTCTATGGCCGTTTAAATGGTATATTCAATTAGTGCATCGCTCTACTATTTAATTATATCAACACTTTTAAACCACCCTTTTTTTTAATTAATTTAATATTTGGTACAGTTAAAAAGCTTGATTTTATTGATTTTTTTTAAAATTTTTCATTATTTAGAAAAAAACTAAGAACCTATTAAATCAATTATGTGTTTTTATATTCAAGATAAGTCTAATCTATAATATGTTATATTAGAAAAAATACAATAAAAACAATAGTTTAAATAATATATTTAATGTAATACTTTAGATATTAGTAAATTAATAATACCTATTTTTTTATTTTTTTAACTAAATTCTCTCTTCTGGAGATGTAGATACCACTTAATACAATAATAAATAATCCTAAGAAAGTCCAATTATCAGGAAAATCGCTAAAGAAATAATAGCCTATAATGATGTTTGTAATGATCTCAAAATAACTAAATGGAGCTAATTTAGAAGCGTCAGCGTATTTGAGAGACAATATTAAGAATAAATGCCCTATACAGGCAAATATACCTATTGCAGCCATCATAGACCACTGATTTAAGGTAGGTTTTACCCATATAAATGGCATAACAATAGATATGATTACAGCCCCTACTACACCAGTTAATAATAAAGTTAGTAGAGGATTGTCTGAGGTGCTTAATTTACGAGTAATAATTAAATAAAAACCATACATTACACCTGTTCCAAGAGCAGCTATACTTGCTAAGTTTATCTCAACAAAACCAGGTCTTATAACTACTAAAGATCCTATAAAACCTATAATTACTGCAGACCATCTTCTAAAACCAACCTTCTCACCTAAAAAAACTGGAGAAAAAGCAGTAACAATTAAAGGAGCAACAAAAGCTAAAGTTAATGCTTTAGCTAAAGAGATTACTGAGATTGCATAAAAGAAACAAATGTTAGCTGTTAAAAGAATTAAACCTCTTATGAATTGTAATTTTGGTTTATCGGTCCAAACAAGATTTTTTCGAAAAAAGAAAAACATAATTGGAAAAGTGAATGCAACAGTAAAAAAATATCTTGCCCACGTAATTTGCAACACTGGAAGATCTGAACTTAAGTATTTTGCAAACCCATCCATTATTGGAAGCATTACCCAAGCTAAAAGATTAAATGTTATAGCCTTCATAAATATGAAGGATATAGATTAATTAAAGTATTTTAAAGCAAAGAATACAACAATAGGGATTGTTATAAAGGACATTAAGGTTGATACAACAATAGTACTAGCAACACTATCGACTATCTTTTTGGGTGAATATATTGATGCTACAAGATAATTGAGAACAGCACTTGGCATTGAACATTGTATCAATAAAACACCAGCTGCAAATCCCTCTAAATTAAAATATAAGATTAATAAATATCCGATTATAGGACCAATAATTACTCTTCCAATAGAAGAAAAGATTGCCTTGTTGAGTGAAAAAACTTTCAATCTTGTTAACGCTATTCCTAAAGACATTAAGATTAAGAATATTGTTGCATACATAAGTAAGAAAGTAGTATTTTCAACAAATCTTGGTAGTTCTAAATCATAATAAAGTAAAATTACTGCTATTATTATTGCATAGAACGGTGGACTTTTGAGTATAACTTTCAAACTAAATCTTCTGTCTGCTAAAAATACACCTAATGTAAAGTGGCATAATATAATTAGAGCAGATATAGCTGCTGATACACCAAGACCTTGTGAACCATAAGCAAATAAGCATATTGGTAAGCCCATGTTACCAGTGTTTGGCATTGTTAATGGTGGCAACTCTCGAATAATATCCTTTGTATTTAAAAGATATAATATAACAACCCCAGTGATTATAAATCCACCTATTGCTAATGCGTAATACCAAAAATAATTTAGAAAAATATTAAATGCTATATTTACAGGGTTTAAAGCATAGATAATCATTGCAGGAGTGCCTACATTTGCTGCAAAATTAGTAATAAATGTAGTATCAATTTTTGGATTTTTTTTACCTAAATAATAACCAATACCAACTACAAAAAATACAGGAAATATAACTTCAAAAAGTTTTAAGTAAATATCCATTAACTATAAAGTCTTATTAATGTTGGAAATTTAAGAATATTCTTATTTTTTTTGAATATTGATAGGCAATTTTTTGCATTAATTTCAGTAGTTTTGTGAGTAATAATTACAATTGTTGCTTTTTTATTTTTCTTATCAGGAGTTTGGATTATTCTTTTAACTGATATTTTATATTTAGCTAATCTATTTGTTATTAATGAAAGAACACCCTGCTTGTCTTTAACTTCAAATCTTAAATACAAAGAATTAACGTAATTATCATTGTTAAATGGCTTAATAGTCTTTCTTTTACTAAATGAAATACCAAATGGTAATTTTACATTCCCTCTTAAAATTGATAATAAGTCTGATAATAAAGAGGATGAAGTTGGCCCAGGTCCTGCTCCTTCACCTTGTAAAACACTTTCACCCACTGGTTTACCTTCTGTAATCACAGCATTCATAACACCATTGACATTACCTATATACGTATTTTTACTTACTAAACATGGATGTACTGTTTCAAATAAATGACCATCAATAATTTTAGAAATTCCGAGTAATTTAACTCTAAGACCCAATTGACTTGCTATTTTAATGTCTTCTAATTTAATATTTTGAATTCCTTCCATAATACATTTGCTTTTAGAAATTTTAGTATTGAATGAAAGAGCTGATAATATTCTAATTTTAGCAAAAGCATCAAAACCATTTAAATCTAGTTTTGGATTTCCTGGTTCAGCGTAGCCTAAGAGTTGTGCTTTTTTTAAGACCTTATCAAAATTCTCATTTGTTTTTTCCATTTCTGTTAAAATGTAATTTGTTGTTCCATTTAAAATTCCATAAATTTTGTTAATTTTATTAGTAGCTAAACCTTCTTTGATAGTTCTAAGAATGGGAATACCGCCAGCTACTGAAGCTTCAAATTCTAAATTTACATTATTTTTTTCAGCAAGATTTGCTAAATAATCTCCATGTTTCGCTATCAAAGCTTTATTCGGAGTAATAACATTAATTTTATTTCTTAGAGCTGTTTCGACAATTTTTTTGGATATACCATCTGATTGTCCAATTGACTCAAACAAAATATCAATTTTTTTTGATTTAAATATTGTTAATGGATTTAAATAAAAAATTTTCTTATCTATTTTAAATTTTCTTTTTTTATTCTTATTTTTTGCAGATATTGCAACTATCTTAATTTTTTTACCTGTTTTAGCTTCAATTCCTTTTTTTTTTTTATTTAATTCATTGTAAAGATAAATTCCTATCTGCCCCAAACCAACTATTGCAATATTAATATTATTTTTCATTTTTAATCATCTGGATTTGGATAAGGTGAATTTTTAGCATACTCCTCAAGTTTTAATTTAAATTCATCAAATGTCATTTCATCTGAAAAATTATAAGAATCTTTTAAATTATTATTATCAAAATTTTTACCACATGATATTAAAAGTAAGAAAAATAATAAAAAAAATTTTTTCATTTAAGCCCCTCTTCTATCTTAAAATTATATTTCAAGTTCATATTTTGGATCGCTTGACCTGAGCCTCCTTTAATTAAATTGTCGATTGCAGATAAGATAATAATTTTGTTTTTAAATCTTGTCTTACATACTGATATATAGCAATTATTAGTGTTAATTACATCATTTGTACTCAAAAGAGAGTCTATATTTAAAATTTTAATGAATTTATCTTTTTTATAAAATTCTTTTATTAGTTTGTGTATTTTATTTATAGAATTTAGAGGTCCTAATTCTAGATAAATTGTACTTAAGATTCCTCTAAACATTGGTGTCAAGTGAGGTGTAAATACAAAATTTATCTTTTTTTTTGTATATTTTTTTATTTCTTGTTCAATTTCAGAATTATGTCTATGAAAACCAACACCATAAGCACTTAAGGACTCGTATAAATTTTTATCTTTATATTTTTTATGCACACCTCTACCAGCACCTGAATATCCGGACTTAGAATCAATTATAATATTATTCTTTAAAACATCTTTTTTTATTAATGGAATCAAAGGCAATAAAATAGAAGTTGGATAACATCCTGGACATGCAATTATATTATAATCTCTTATTTTTTTTCCTGAAATTTCGGGGATTGAATAAATACTTTTTTTAATATTATTGACCGATCTATGTTTTTGTTTATACCATTTCAAATATACTGAAGCTTTATTAAGTCTAAAATCAGCAGCTAAATCAATTAAAACATTATTTTTTAAAAGATGTTTTGAAATTTGTTGTGCCTCACCATTTGGAAGTGCTGTAAAAATTACATCAACTTTTTTTAAATATTCTTTTTTAAATTTTACAATTATAGGTAATTTTTTACCAAGAAGAGATTTATCATAATAAGATATTTTTTTGCCTACTGATGAACTTCCACATAAATATTTTATTTTTACTTTTTTATGATTAAGTAAAAGTTTTACTAATTGAATACCAATATAACCAGTTGATCCAGAAATTAATATATTTAGCTTTCGCATGTAGATTATTATAACAGTTAAAAGTTAAAAAAAAATTATCTTTTAGAAAATTGAAAGCTTCTTCTAGCTTTTCTTCTTCCAGGTTTTTTTCTTTCAACAGCCCTGGAGTCTCTTGTTGTTAATTTCTCGGTTTTAAGAGTAGATTTTAGATTTTGATCAAATAAAACTAAAGCTTTTGATATGCCGTGGACCATTGCACCTGCTTGACCAGTTGGTCCTCCGCCTTTAACACTGCATCTTACATCATATTCAGTAGGCTGTTTAATTATTTCAAAAGGTCTTGTAATTTGCATTTTGTGGTTATCATCTGAAAAATATTCATTATAAAGTTTACCATTGACATAAATTTGTCCTGATCCTTTTTTTAACCATACCTTTGCAATAGAAGTTTTTCTTCTGCCAGTTGCATACTTACTGTCTTTAAAATCTAATTTAATTTTTGTTTTCTTAATATTTTGTTGAGTATTTTCCATGTTAATTTCTTACAATATTTTTTTTGTTTAGCTTAGATAATTCTATAGTTTTTGGATTTTGTGAGGAATGAGGATGTTCATTTCCAGAATAAATTTTTAATTTTGTAAGCTGTTTTTTTCCTAATACACCTCCAGGGAGCATTCTTTTAACAGCTAATTTAAGAACCTCTCCTGGTTTTTTTTCGTATAATTTTTCAGGAGTGCTCTCTTTAATTCCACCAGGATAGCCTGTGTGTTTATAGTATTTTTTATTCTGAAATTTTTTTCCTGTAAATTTGATTTGTTCAATGTTTTTTACAACAACAAAATCACCATCATCCATATGTGGTGTATAAGTTGTTTTGTTCTTTCCTCTGATAATTTTTGAAATTATTGTTGCTAATCTACCTACTACGGCATTTTTAGCATCAATTTCATACCATGATGAAGTTATTTGATCTTTTTTTAAGAATTTTGACATTGTGCGTGGATTAATACTATTTATAACTTTAAAGTCAAATTGATATTTCTGTTGTATTACCTGATTTATTTGATATATATATTAATGCCGATTTGTACCTTATTGCTGGCATTAAATAGCTAAAAAGGTTTTCCAACATCATCGGCAGGTATTTGAACTATATTGTACACCTTGCATAAGCTAAAGTACTAAAAAAGGAGCAAAATGAGTAAAAAAAGAAACAACCCTGAAACAATAGCTATTCATGGTGGTGATTATAGAAGTGATCCAGCTACAAATGCAGTAGCAGTACCAATATACCGTACAACTTCATATCAATTTCAAAACACAGAACATGCCGCTAATCTCTTTGCATTAAAAGAATTTGGTAACATTTATACTAGGATTATGAATCCTACAAATGATGTACTTGAAAAAAGAATTGCAGCTTTAGAAGGTGGACTTGCGTGTTTGACCGTCTCATCTGGTCAAACTGCTTCAACTTTTGCAATTCTTAATGTTGCTCAAGCTGGAGATAATATTGTAAGCTCTACAGATCTTTATGGTGGAACAGTATCTTTATTTACACATACATTGAGTAAACTTGGTATTGAAATTAGATATGCTGATCCAACTGATCCTAATAACTTTGAGAAATTAATAGATGACAAAACTAGAGCTTTTTATGGTGAAACTTTACCAAATCCATATTTAAGAGTTTTTCCAATTAAAGAAGTTTCTGATATAGGAAGAAAATATAATATACCATTAATTATGGATAACACTGCATCTCCTGTTATTTGCAAGCCCATTGAACATGGTGCAGCAATAGTTATTCATTCTTTAACAAAGTATATTGGTGGCCATGGAACAGCTGTAGCAGGAAGCTTGGTAGATAGTGGTAATTTTGATTGGACCGCAGATCCAAAAAGACAACCATTATTTAATCAACCTGATGCAAGTTATGGAGGAGTAATTTGGGGTAAGGCGGTTCCTGAACTTACCGGTGCAAATATTCCCTTTGCCGTGCGAGCAAGAGTATGTTTATTAAGAGATCTAGGGTCAGCTTTAGCTCCTGATAATGCTTTTGCTATTATACAAGGTCTTGAAACGGTAGCTTTAAGAATGAAACAACATTGTGAAAATGCTGAAAAAGTACTTAATTTTTTAAAAAAACATAAAGAAGTTACAAAAGTTATTTACTCAACAGAACATGACAAACATATAGCTGATAGAGCTAAAAAATATCTTAAAGGTGGTAACGGACCAATGATCGGAATAGAACTAAAAGGTGGTATTGAAGCTGGTAAAAGATTTATTGAGTCATTAAAAATGTTTTATCATGTAGCTAATATCGGTGATGCAAGAAGTCTCGCTATACATCCAGCAAGTACTACACATAGTCAACTTAATGAAAAAGAATTAGCTGCATCAGGTGTTACACAAAGTTATGTAAGACTGTGTATTGGAATTGAACACATAGATGATATTATTGAAGATTTAGATCAAGCCTTAAATAAATCATCAAAAGGAGATCTTAAAGCTGTCAGCTAAATTATTTTTCTAAATTTGGATATATAAAGAAGATAAATTGTTGATAATATTATAAGTACTGAATTTACTTGGTGTAAAGATGCATAAATAATTTTTACACCAGATAAAATCGTAAGCACTCCTAAAAAAATTTGAATAAATAATATAAAGCCTATTATCAAAATTGGTTTATAAAAAAACCTATTTTTATTTTTTATAATTAAAAATAAAAGATAAAAATAATAAAAAAAAATAATATAAGCTAAATTTCTATGGGTAAATTGCATTATTGATGGATCATCAAAAAAATTTATTCCAAAAAATTCTGTAAATTTACTGTCATTTGGAAAATATGTCGTCCCCATTAAAGGCCAAGTATTATATATTGTACCTGCGTCCATACCTGAAACAAATGCACCAAAGATTAATTGTAAAAATAATAATAAAAGGAAAATTTTAATTAAAATTAATCTAATTGAAATTTCTGTTGATTTGATTTTAGTCAATTCGAGATATTTCCAAAAAATTATAGATAAAATTATGAATGCTGTTGTTAAATGAAGCGATAATCTATAATGACTTACATCAACATTATCTACAAGTCCACTTGACACCATGTACCAACCAATGAATCCTTGCAAACAAATTAGAATAAAGATTAATCCATATTTTTTTAAAATCCATGAACCATATTTATAAGAAAAATATAACATTGGTAATAATGAAACGAGTCCAATTAACCTTCCTAATTGACGATGAACCCACTCCCACCAAAAAATTATCTTAAACTCATTTAGTGTCATATTAAAATTCTGTTCTTTATATTCAGGAATTTTTTTGTATAGATTAAAGTATTCTATCCAATCATTATTATTTAACGGGGGTAACAAGCCCGTAAACAATTCCCAACTTGTAATTGATAATCCTGAATCAGTTAGCCTTGTTAAACCGCCAATTAAGATTATTAGAGTAATCAAAGATAATAATGATAGTAACCAAAATCTTAGCAAATTATTTGATTGATATTTCTGACTGTACATGGCTTGATAAATATATTAATTATTGATTTATCCAATTAATTAAATGTCGCCTATTAAAAGAAAAAAACTTAATAAAATTAGAAATCAACTAGATAAAGTAGATAATTCACTAATAAAAATTATAAAAAAAAGAACCTCTTTAGTCAAAAAAGTTTTAGATGTAAAAGAATATAAAAAAGAAATAGTTGATAAAAAAAGAATTAATAAGATTTTAAAAAATATTAAAAATAAATCAATTAAGAACAAAATTGATACTAAAATTACTCGAAGAATTTGGATAAATATGATTTATGCCTATATAGATTACGAAAAAAGAAACTTTAAAAAAAAATAATTACTTACTATGAGGTGGAAGTTTTTTTTCTACAAAAATTTCATGTTTTCTTGTAACAGGGTTATATTTTTTTGATTTAAGTTTAACTTTTGCTTTTTCTCCACCAGCAGGTTTTTTTACGTAATAAAAGAATGAGCTATCAGGTTTTGATTCTGGAACTAATCTTACTTTAACATGTGTTTTTTTTGCCATAAAAAATTACTCTTTTAAACTCTTTAATATTTTAGAAATTTTATTTAATTTATTTCTAAAATTAGCAGTCCTTATAGAATTATTTGACATTTCGTCAAGTTTTAAAGTTTCTTTTGAATTCAAGATCTTTTTAACACCATTAATTGTCATTCCCTGATCTTTTAAGAGAAATTTAATTTTTTTTAATAATAAAATGTTGTTTTCATCGTAGTATCTTCTTTTCCCTGAAAAAATCTTTGGTTTAATTTGTTTAAATTCTTTTTCCCAAAATCTTAAAGTGTGAGTCGGAGTCGAACCTTTAGTTCTTGCTTTTAAATCTAAAATTTTAACTACCTCACCTATAGTCTTATATTTTGAGTCATTTTTATTCATTATCTTTTGAATTAACAAGTTTTTTAAATTCTTTTGATGGTTTAAATAATAAGACTTTTCTGCTTGAAATTTCTTTTGACTCTTTAGTTTTAGGATTTCGTCCTATTCTTGATTTTTTATGCCTTATTTCAAAAGTTCCAAATCTAGAAAGTTTAATTTTTTTTTCTTTCAAAAAACTTTGAATAATTATTTGAATAAAATCATCAATTAGATTTTCTGAAATTAACTTAGAAAAACCTAACTGCATGTAAATGGAATTAACTAAATCTTTTTTAGTTAAATTTATTCTCATTAAACTATTATATTATCTTTAATTTTATTTATCAAATTTCCTTTAATTATTTTACAACAGACATCTAGTGAATTAGAAAAACCAATATAATCAGTTCCCCCGTGACTTTTTATGACCGGCGAGTCTAAACCTATAAATATTGCTCCATTATATAATCTTGGATCTAATCTTTTTTTAAATTTATTTATATTAATAATGTTTATTAAAGATGAAATTTTACCAATTAGATTTCCACTCATTGCTTTTTTCATTTCACCTGTGATAAAGTTTGCAGTTCCTTCTGCGGTCTTAAGGGCTACATTCCCTGTAAAACCATCAGAAATAATAACATTTACTTCACCGTCCATTAATTTATCTCCTTCTATATATCCTGAAAAAATAAAATCTTTAATATTTTTTTCATTAAGTAATTGATATGTTTCTTTAATAGTTTCATTTCCTTTTAATTCTTCTGAACCTATATTTAATAAAGCTACGTTAGGTGTATCATTAGGATATAGTGATTTATATAATGATGCTCCCATAACTGAAAAGTCAACTAGGTTTTTAGAACTACATTCAATATTGGCTCCTAAATCTAATACAACACTCATACCTTTTTTGTTTGGCCATAATGCTGATAAAGCCGGCTTATCAATATTCTCTATCATCTTTAGATTTAATTTAGAAATAACTAGTAGAGCTCCAGTATTTCCAGCAGAGATTACTATATCGCTCTCTTTTTTTTTAACACTTTCTATAGCTAACCACATACTTGTGTTTTTACCTCTTTTTGCAGCTTCTAACGGACTATCAGTACTCTCAACTTTTTCATCTGTATGTATGATTTCATAAAAATCTTTACTAATCTTATTGCTTAAAATTTCTAAAATTTTATTTTTTGAACCAAATATTTTAAAAAAAATATCTTTATTTTTATGATGATTATGAATTATACCTTTGATAATTTTTTCGGGTGAATTATCACCACCCATTGCATCAACTGCAATTTTTATCAAATTTTGCATTTATTGATTATATATTATTATTCTTTGGGATCTAAAACTTGTCTTCCTTTATACATGCCAGTTTTCAAGTCTAAATGATGTGAAAGTCTATATTCACCAGATTTTTTATCCTCAACTACATTTTTTGCAGTAAATTTCATATTCTTGGCTCTTCTCATGCCAGTTCGTGAGGGTGTTTGTTTACGTTTTGGTACAGCCATAATTATGGGTTACTTACACTTTTTAAATAAGAATTCAAAGTTTTTTTTGCCAAATTATCATTAAATTCATCAAAATATACCACCAAATCTTTAATATTTTTAAAATTATCTAAGAATTTAGTAATTATTTTTTCTTTTTCATCAAAAGAAAGTTTGTTCCAAAAATGAATATCACCAATAATTGTATGAAATAAATTTATATAATCTTTCATCTTTTTATTGATCGATTGATCACCATAGCCTATTTCTCTAATACTAAGTTCAATTTGCCTAAAATTAAAATCATATATTTCTTGTAATATATGTTTTTGCTCAACTGATTTAAAATTTTTCAAGAAAAAAGCAAAATGTAATAAAAATAAACTTAATCTATCAGAAAAAATATCCCTATTATCTAAATTTGAATATAGTTTTTTATTGGTGGTTAAATTAATTAAATTATTGTAAATATATAAATATTCTTTTTTCATGAAATATATTTCTTATTTATTAACATTTTTAATAATTACAAGTTGCTCTTTTGACAAAGTTGTAAAAAAACATGGTGTTAGAAATCTAGAAAAAAAACAAGAAAAATTAATAATTTTCGAGACAAATAAAAATGATATCAAATCAGTTTTAGGTCCACCTTCTAGTATTAGCGCATTTGACAATGATTTATGGATCTTTATAGAACGTGAAATTACTCATGAAAGACTTATTAAACTAGGAAAAGAAAAATTGATTAAAAATAATGTTTTATTTCTTGAAATAAATTCTCAAGGAATTTTAGTTAAGAAAACTTTATACAATATAAATGAGATGAATGAGCAAGAATTTAGTGAGCTTAGCACAGAAGCTAAGTACAGTAAAAAATCTTTTGTATATGATTTTTTGTCTAGTATGAGACAAAAGATTAATGACCCTTTAGGAAAGAGAAAAAAACCTTAAAATATTATTATAATATCTTTAACCCGCAATAACAGCCAACAACAATAAAGCAACAATATTAGTTATTTTAATCATTGGATTAACTGCAGGACCAGCTGTATCTTTGTAAGGATCACCTACGGTATCACCTGTAACTGCAGCCTTATGCGCCTCTGACCCTTTTCCACCATGATTACCATCTTCAATATATTTTTTAGCATTATCCCAAGCACCACCACCAGCTGTCATTGAAACAGCAACAAATAAACCTGTGATAATAACACCAAGTAACATTGCACCAACAGAAGCTAAGGCAGCAACTTGACCACCTATTGCAAAAATTATAAAATATAAAACTATAGGTGATAAAACTGGTAACAAAGAAGGAATTATCATTTCTTTAATTGCTGCAACAGTTAACAGATCAACTAATTTTGCATAATCAGGTTTTTGTTTTCTCTTCATAATGCCTGGAAACTTTTTAAATTGTCTTCTTACCTCAATTACAACAGCACCACCCGCCCTTCCAACAGCCTGCATACCCATAGATCCAAATAAATAAGGAAGCATACCTCCAATTAATAGCCCTACAACTACATATGGATTTGATAAATCAAAAGTTACGACTATGCCTTCTAATTTTGAACCAGCAACTTTTGAAAAGTGTTTGATATCTTCAGTATAAGCAGCGAAAAGAACAAGCGCACCTAAACCTGCAGATCCTATAGCATAACCTTTTGTTACTGCTTTAGTAGTATTTCCTACTGCATCCAATGCATCTGTTGTTTTTCTAACACTGTTAGGTAACTTTGACATTTCTCCAATTCCACCTGCATTGTCTGTAACAGGACCATAGGCATCTAAAGCAACTACCATACCAGCTAATGCTAACATTGTAGTAACTGCAATAGCTATTCCATATAAACCTGCAATATGATTTGTTAACAAAATTCCAGCTACTATAATTAAAGCAGGAATAGCAGTAGCTTCTAAAGAAATTGCTAAACCTTGAATAACATTTGTTCCATGTCCTGTTGTTGAAGATCCAGCTACACTTCTAACTGGTCTATAATTTGTTCCAGTATAATATTCAGTAACCCAAATTAACAAGCCTGTGATTATTAAGCCTATAATTCCACAATAATACAAACTCATCCCTGAAAATGATTTATTGTTTAAGTTATATGTATTTTCTAAACCTAATACAAAGTCTGTAACAGGATAAAGCACAGCTAATGAAGCTAAAGCAGAAACAATAAATCCTTTATATAAGGCTCCCATTACATTTTTGCTCTTACCTAGTTTAACAAAAAAAGTTCCAATTATTGATGTTAAGATACAAGCACCTCCAATAGTTAGTGGATAAATCATCATAGACATATCACCTGGAAAAAAGATTGAAGATAAAACCATTGTTGCAACAATTGTTACAGCATAAGTCTCAAATAAATCAGCAGCCATGCCAGCACAATCACCAACGTTATCACCAACATTATCAGCTATTACAGCAGGGTTTCTTGGGTCATCTTCTGGTATTCCTGCCTCAACTTTTCCAACTAAATCTGCTCCAACATCAGCTCCTTTGGTAAAAATTCCACCGCCTAATCTTGCAAAAATTGAAATCAAAGATGCACCGAAACCCAAGGCTACTAATGCATTTACAATTTCTCTTTCATCAATATTAAATTTTAATAATAAATAATAATAAACTGCGATTGCTAATAAAGCTAATCCTGCAACCAACATTCCGGTAACAGCTCCAGATTTAAAAGCCACCGAAAGACCACTCGCTAAACCTTTACGAGAAGCTTCTGCTGTTCTTACATTAGCTTGGACAGAAACTAACATTCCAACATATCCGGCAATACCAGATAATGCAGCACCAATTAAATAGCCTAATCCAACCAAAGGACTAAATGCAACACTTACAATTACTAAAACAACAACACCAACAATTGCAATTGTTTTATATTGCCTAGCTAGATAAGCTTTTGCTCCAATTTGAATGGCTGATGCAATATCTTGCATTTTTGAATTACCTGGACTTGAATTTAAAATATTTTTTCCTGTAAAATATCCATATACGATTGATAAAAATCCCGCGGCTATTGTATATAAAAGAATAGTTTCTATAGTTGAGCTCATATTAACCTTAATTAAGTTGTTGGTTGTTAGTTTTAAAAACCGGACAATACAAAAAAAGCTATAAAACGCAACGATTAACTTTTAAAATTTATGAAAATAACCTTTATTTTTGAGGGTAATTTTCTTATTATTTTCGTTTATAATCTTAGATTTATCTTTAGATTTACAAATTTTTCCGATTTTTGAAATCTTAATACCTAAATTTTTACCTGTTATAGAGATGATTCTAGATTTAGATGGAGAGGCAGTAAATAATATTTGATAATCATCCCCACAAGATACAGAAGTTATTTTTTTTATAATTTTTAGATCAATTAATTTTTTTAGGTTTTTTGATATTGGTATATCTTTTAAATATAATTTGTAAGAAAGTTTTTGGTTATTAATCATTTTTTCTAAATCAGCTACTAGTCCATCAGAAATATCAATTGAAGTATTAGCAATGGATAATAATTTTTTTGTTATATTTGTATATAAATTTAGGTGGTAATATTTTTCTGTAAAATATTTTGTCAAAGCTTTATCTAATTGTATTTTCTTTTGTAAAATCATTAAACCTACAAAACTATCTCCTAAATTACCTGTAACATATATGTCATCATTAAGTTTTGCTTTATTTCTGAAGACTATTTTATTAGAAAAACCAATACACATAATTGTAAAACTTAATTTTTTTGAAAAAGTAGTATCTCCACCACAAAGATATATAGAATATTTTTTTTGCTCTTGGTTTAATGATTTCGAAATTAGTTTAAGATTCTTTTTATTAAAAGAATTTTTATTTCCAGAGCCTGATACAAAATAATATTTAGGTTTCACTCCTTTACAAATTAAATCTGAGATAGAAGATCTAAGAATTTTTTTAATAACAAGGTCTGGACGTTTAAAATCAATAAAATGAACACCTTCAACGTAAGTATCAACAGAAACAACTAATTTTTTGTGTTTATCAAAAAAAACATCATCATTAAGATTTAATGAGCTTTTATTTTTAAATGATAATCTAGAAAAATATTTTTTTATGATTTCAAACTCATGCATTATTTATTCTTATCTTTTTCGCAATATTATCTAGTAATGCATTTAGATATTTTGTTTGAGAGTCATCCAAAAAAAAATTCGAGGCATTTAGATACTCTTTAATAATGATCTTTATCGAAAGATTTGGTTTATACAAAAGTTCATAAGTTGCGGATTTTAATATAATTTGAAATAATTTATCAAGATTGTTGAAATTTAAATCTTTACCAAAATTTTTATCTAATTCTTCTGTCAAAATTTCATTACGTTCAATTGTACCTGAAACTATATCTTTAATAAATTTTTTAAATCTATGTTTAGGAAAATCTAATTTTTCTTCATCATTAAAAAATTTACCATATAATTTTTGAATAATTATAACTCTAGGATTATTTTTTGGACTAAAGAATGTTTTCATTTTTGTGATAAAACTGATAAAACAGCGTTTGCAGCTTCTGCGCCTTTTTTCTTTCGTGCTTTTGCCTGTTTCATATTTAAACATGTTAGAATACCATTTCCTATTGGTTTTTCTGAATTTATTGACAAGTTCATTATTGCTTCAGTTGAAGCATAAGAAATAAAATCAAAATGTGGAGTTTGTCCTTTAATTACGCAACCAAGAGCAATAAAGGCATCATATCTTTTTAAATTTTTAGATATGGTAACTGGTATTTCGAAAACACCTGGAACTTTAATTATTTTAACAACAAAGTTTTTTGGTAGAAAATTTTGCGCACTTTTTAATAATCCGATAGATATATCTTTATAATAATCAGCTATAACAATTAAAATTTTTTTTTTCATTATATAATTTCTTGTTTAGTTATTTTTATACCATACCCATCTAAACCAATTACCTTTTTAGGTGACTTTGTAATTAAAGTCATGTTTTTAATCTTTAAATCTTTTATTATTTGTGCACCGATACCATAATTTCTAATTAATTTATCTTTTCCTTTTTTGTAAAAACCTTTATCTTTATAGTCTTTTAAAGTTTGTGTTACAGATCTTAAATTAGTATCCTTTATAAAAACTAAAACACAATTATTGAATTTTTTAAAATAATTAAGCGTTTTATTGAATGAATTAGGTAATTGTTGATTTATCAAATAATTCTTAACTACATTAGAAGAAATTACTCTAACTCTTGGAGTTATACCTCTTTTTATTGATCCTTTAATAAGTGCAAAATGTTCTGATCCATCTAAAAGATTTTCATATATCCTTATCTTATATTTATGATTTTTTACTTCAATGAAACTTTGTTTTTTTAATCTTATTAATTTTTCTTTTTTAAGTCTGTATGCAATTAGATCCTCAATTTTACCAATTTTAAGTTTATGTTTGTGTGCAAAGTTAAAAAGTTCTTTACCTTTAGCCATTGTGCCATCTTCATTCATAATCTCACAAATAACAGCCGAGTTATTTTTTTTTGCAAGTTTTGAAATATCCACTGAAGCCTCTGTATGACCTGCTCTAACAAGAACACCTCCATCTTTTGCAATAATAGGAAATACATGACCTGGAGAAACAATATCATTTTTATTTACATTTTTTCTTGATGCAATTTTTATAGTTCTAGCTCTATCTTTTGCTGATATACCCGTTGTTATTCCCTTTTTTGCTTCAATAGAAATAGTGAATGCAGTTTTATTTCTTGATTGATTAATTGGGGACATTAATGACAAATTTAACCTCTTAGCTTGCAAACTATCTAAAGCTAGGCAAATTAAGCCTCGTCCATACTTCGCCATAAAATTTATATTTTTTGCGTTAGTATCTGAAGTAGATATTACCAAGTCACCTTCATTTTCTCTTTTTTCATCATCAACTAAAATGAACATTCCTCCTTTTTTGGCAATATTGATTATAGATTCAATTGAAGAATAATTACTTTTTTTCATTAAAAAAATTTTTTACATATTTAGAGAGTATATCTATTTCAACATTTACGAAACTACCTCGATTAATTTTAGATAAATTTGTTAATTTAAATGTATGAGGAATAACCCAGATTTGAAATCCTTTTTTAGTAACTTTGGATATAGTTAATGAAATACCATTTATACATATTGAGGCTTTTTCAATTAAATTTTTTCTTTCTTTTGATGGAACTTCAAAATCAAAAAGATAAGATTTATCTATTTTCTTAATGTCTTTAATTTTTCCTAATGTATCAACATGTCCCTGACAAATATGACCAGATATTTTTTGACCATATTTAAGAGGTAGTTCTAAGTTAATTTGTTCATTAATTTTAAGAAATTTAAATTTTGATCTTTGGATCGTTTCATTAGATAAATAGAATTCCATTATCTTTTTCTTGGTTGTTATAAGAGTTAAACAAACACCATCACAAGCTACAGAAACACCAATATCCTTTTTAGATAATTTTAAATTTGATTGAATAAAGATGTTAATACCTTTTGGTCTTTTTAAAATCTTTTTTACAATACCTTTGTTAAAAATAATTCCGTTAAACATATTATCTTTTATAAATGGTAATTTTGTCTTTGGCTAGTTTTGAGCTTAAAATTGATTTAACTATATAGTTTCTATTTAAGATATTTTTTGATGTAAAAATTACATTTTTTTTTGTTTTTGGTAGAATTTTTAAGCTTTCAAATAAATAAAATTGATTTATTAATTTATTCTTAAGCATATTTTTTGTAATTTTTTCTCCTCCTTCGACTAATAAGTTTTTAATACCTAGGGAAAATAATTTTTTAAGAATAGTTTTTAAATTAAATTTTTTTTTAGTGTTTAATTTTGATTTGATTAAATTTATTCCTTTTTTTCTTAATGTCTTAATTTTAGAGTGATTTGATGAATGGTGAAAAATTATAGTATTATTATTATTTGCCGATTTATAAATATAAGTATTCGTTCTAATGTCTAAATTTTTATCTAAAATAATTCTTTTTGGAGAATATTTTTCATATCCATTTAAACGACAATTTAATTTAGGGTTATCAATATTAAGAGTGTTGCTGGAAATCATTAAACCATCATTTTTAAATCTTAAATAATGAGATAACTTATCTGAAGTTAGAGTGGTAATCCTTTTTACTTTTTCACTATATATAAGTTTATTTTTTGATACAGCTATTTTTGCTGTAACAAAAGGTACTCTATATTTTCTATTAACTATATAAGAGTCATAAAGATCTATAGCTTCTTTTCTTAAAAGACCTCTCCTAACCTTAATTTTTTTTTTAGTTAAAATCTTAAAACTTTTACCTTTAACTTTGTTATCAATATCATTAATTGAATAAAAAACTTCTTTTATGCCACTTCTAATTATACTTTTAGTGCATGGTGGTGTTTTGCCATAATGATTACATGGTTCAAGCGTCACATACATTTTAGCACCCTCTAAATTTTGAAAAGAATTATTAATAGCATTAGATTCAGCATGAGGGCGTCCATTATAACCTGTTTGCCCTATCGAAATAATCTTATCATCTTTTACAATTAAGCAACCAACTGATGGATTTTCACCCGTTAATCCTTTCCTTGCTCTTGCTAAATTAATAGCAAGTTTCATATAATTTTTATCTTTTATTGAAAATTTATCTTTTTTTGTAGACATCTAGTTTGTCCACAAATTGTACAAAATCTTTTTCTTCCCTAAAATTACGATAAACTGATGCAAATCTAACATAAGCGACCGGATCAAGTTCTTTTAAACCTTCCATGACCATAGTCCCAATCGTATTAGTTGAAATTTCACTTTGCCCTAACTCCTCGAGAGATCTTGAAATTCGACTTATAAATTTTTCTGTAGTTTCAGTATCAATAGGTCTTTTTTTTAATGCTATAAAAATAGATTTTGCAAGTTTATCTCTATCAAATGCAGATTTACGTCCATTCTTTTTAATTACCATAATTTCTCTATATTGAACTCTTTCGAATGTAGTAAATCTTGCACCACAAACACATAGTCTTCTTCTACGTATAGCAGTACCATCTTCAGTTGGACGTGAGTCTACAACTGAGGTTTCCCCCTTTTTACATATGGAACAAATCATTTATTTAGATTTTTATAAATTGGAAAATTAGAACATAAATCAACAACTTCGTTTCGTACTTCACTTTCCACTTTACTATTGTCATCTGGATTTTCAGATAATCCTTTAATTACTTTAGTTATCAGGTTTCCAACTTTTTCAAATTCTTTTAAACCAAATCCTCTTGTTGTTGCTGCTTGAGAACCCAGTCTGATACCTGAGGTAATCATAGGTTTTTCAGTATCAAAAGGTATTCCATTTTTATTACAAGTGATATTTGCTCTACATAAACTTTCTGAAGCTAAATTTCCTTTTACATTAAATGGTCTCAAATCAACTAACATTAAATGTGTATCTGTGCCACCAGAGTAAATTTTAAATCCATTGTTTTTAAGAGTCTCAGCTAATATTTTAGCGTTTGCTAAAACATTTTTTATATAAGTTTGAAACTCAGGTTTTAATGCTTCAAAAAAACCAGCTGCTTTTGCTGCAATTATATGCATCAAAGGTCCTCCTTGGTATCCTGGAAAAACTGCTGTATCAAATTTTTTTCCTAAATCAGCATCATTAGACAAAATTATTCCACCTCTTGCACTTCTAAAAACTTTATGTGTTGTAGAAGTTACTACATGTGCATAATCACACGGGTTAGGATAACCTTTTCCAGCCACCAAACCTGAAAAATGCGCCATATCAACCATTAGATATGCTCCAACCTTATCAGCTATTTCTCTAAATCTCTTAAAATCAATTACTCTTGAGTAAGCGCTACCACCAGCAATAATAAGTTTAGGTTTATGTTCTAAAGCAAGTTTCTCAACGTTATCATAATCAATGAGTTCAGATTTTTTGTCGACATCATAACTAATAGCATTAAACCATTTACCAGACATTGAAATTTTTAAACCATGAGTAATATGACCACCAGAGTTTAGGCTCATTCCCATAAATGTATCATTTGGTTTTAATAAAGCTAAGAACACGGCACCATTAGCTTGTGCTCCTGAATGAGGTTGTACATTTGCATATTTACAATTAAATAGTTTCTTAATTCTTTCTAAAGCCAATTGTTCTGCAACGTCAACATGCTCACAACCATTATAATATCTTTTGCCAGGATAACCTTCGGCATATTTATTTGTTAGAACTGAACCTTGTGCTTCTAATACTGCCTGAGAAACTATATTTTCTGAAGCTATAAGTTCTATGTGATTTTGTTGTCTTATCAATTCATCATTAATTGCTTTAAATAAATCAGGATCAGATTTTGAGAGACTTTGTTCAAAAAAGTCCTGATAATTTGAATTTAAATATTTTTGTTCACTAGACATTATTCTTATATATTTTTTACTCTTTTTTTATGTCTACCACCTTCAAATTTTGTATTTATAAAAGTATCAATACACTTAAAAGCGATATTTTTTTTTGTTAATCTAGATCCTAATGTAATAATATTTGCGTTGTTATGCAATCTAGATAATTTTGTATTTTTTATTGAATAACACACTGCAGCTCTTATTTTTTTATGCCTATTAGCCGCCATTGACATACCCATACCTGAACCACAAACAAGAATTCCCATATTTTTACTACTTTTTGAAACTTTCTTGCAAAGTTTATGAGCATAATCAGGATAGTTGACAGAAATATTTTGGTCATGTGTTCCCAAGTCTTCAAACTTATATTTATTGAGAAAATTAATTTTTATTTGTTCTTTAAGTTTATATCCAGCGTGATCAGATGAAATAAATATTTTTTTCAAATTAATTAAATTTGTGATCTAACACACATGCCACAAGGTGAATTCTATTTTCTTCACCACCATTAAAAGCATTATGATATTTAGTATTATTTGTTATCCAAACGGAACCATCAGCTGGTAAATGTTTTGCAATATTATCGATTACCATTATAGCCCCTGGATTTGTAATTATTGGAATATGTAATCTAGGTTCAGGATCTCTATGCCAGCTCAAGGTTGATCTTGGTTGTTTAAGAAGAATTCTAATTCTACCTAATTTATATTTTGATGACAAAACATCATAAACTTCTTTAAAATAAGTATTCTTATAATCTTCAATAAATTCTGAATAAGCCGACTCATCTATCTTTTCATCTCTGATTACTTCTTTTCCTGTCGCATCAGGTTTTGTCCAAAAAACGCCTCTTGCTTTGTGTCCCTTGATTGACTCGGGGTCACCAGGAATTTGAGTTAAAGAAATAGCACCAAAATTTGAAATTCCTTCAGGTCCACTAAAATCTTTAATTTTAAGTATCTCCTTATAAGCTTTTTTCAGCTCATCGATGTCAAATTTGACATCCTGTTTTTGAAAATCATTAAAATTTAAATCCATAAGATTGTTTAATATCTTTTTTAAGTTATATTTGTATATAACATTTGTCGCATATTATAAATAAATTTTAAAATGATTACAGGAAAATTTCCAAGTTTGAGACTTAGACGCAGTCGAATGTACGATTGGTCGAGAAGACTTGTTGAGGAAAACAATTTAATTTCTAGTGATTTTATATTGCCAATTTTTTTAATTGAGGGATCGAATAAAAAGCAACCAATAAAATCAATGCCAGGTGTTTACCGTTACACAATTGATAAATTAGGAGTCGTAATAGACCGAGCAATAAAGAATAAATTACCTACGGTTGCATTATTTCCTTATACTAAAAAAAAGAAAAAGAATTATTTAGGTACAGAAGCATTAAATGAAGATAATCTTGTTTGTAGAGCAATAAGGTTTATAAAAAAAAGATATAAAAATCAAATTGGAATAATGTGCGATGTAGCCTTAGATCCTTATACTTCTCATGGGCATGATGGTTTGATAAATTCAGGAGTTGTCTTAAATGATGAGACAGTAAAAATTTTAGTTGATCAGTCTTTACTTCAAGCTGAAATGGGTTGTGATATATTAGCTCCATCAGACATGATGGATGGTCGAATAGGTAAAATTAGAAATGCTTTAGATAAAAATGGTTATCAAATGACACAAATTTTATCTTATGCTGTTAAGTATGCTTCTAATTTTTATGGACCTTTTAGAGATGCAGTTGGATCAAAAGGACTTTTAAGAGGTAATAAAAAAAATTATCAAATGGATTTCAAAAACAATAATGAAGCACTTAGAGAGGTATCATTAGACATTAAAGAAGGTGCAGATATGATATTAGTAAAACCAGGTTTACCCTATCTAGATATAATAAAATTAGTAAAAGATAATTTCAAAATTCCTGTTTTAGCATATCAAGTTTCAGGCGAATATAGTTTAATAGAAAATGGAATAAAAAATAAACTATTTGATAAAAATATTGTTATAGAAAGTTTAATTTCTTTTAAACGAGCCGGTGCCAACGCTATTATTAGTTATTATGCTGATAGAATAGATAAAATTTTGAAATAATTATTTAAGTGTATTTAAAAAATTTATTCTGCTTATAGGTTGGCTCAAGTTATTAGGTTTCAATATTGTTTTTTCTAGATAACTATTAATCAGATTAAGTCCATCTATTAAAATATTTAAGTTTTCCTCATTATAATTTTTATCGATTAAAAAATTAGGTATTATCTTATTTTCGTGAGCAGATTTTGTAATATATCTTAATTCATTATTTATAATTTTTTTATCAACTAATTTATTTAATTCTAAATCATATCCTAAATTTTTGAATAGTTCTAATTCCCAAAAAATATATTCCCTTATCCAATTTTTAGATTTTAATATAAGATAAAAATTATTAAGTAATTCAAAAATATTTATATTTTTTTGCAAATCAGCTGTGAGAATTTTAATTAAATGCATTGTCGAAATAATACAAGATAACTTTTTTTTATCATCAAAGAAAATTGGAGATAAGGCCTCAAGTATTTCAATTTTGAAATAACCAATTTTATTTTCTGATTTAGAATTGTAATTGACATAAATTTTGTTTCCAACTTGTAGATAATTTCTAATTTTTTTTGAAGTTCCTCCAAAAATAATTCCAGAAACTTTTCCATTTTCTTTTGTGAAAATTTCACAAATAATAGAATTTTCATTATATTTACTTTTTGAGAGTAAAAAACCTATATCATCCCACATCATAATTATTTAATGTTTCTTAAACATTCATTTGCAGCATTTTGCTCTGCTTCCTTTTTAGATTTTCCTTCAGAAAAATAAAATTTCGTATTAATAAGTTTTACAGCAACCTTAAAGATAGGTTTATGTCTTGGTCCAGTATTAGAAATCATTTTATATATAGGTAACTTCTTAAATCTTTTTAATGAATATTCTTGTAATTTAGTTTTTGCATCTATTTGTGTAATAATACTATTTTTAATATGATCGGACCATAGGTTTAATATTAGCTTCTCAACAATATTGAAACCTTTATCTAGATAAATTGACCCAATTAGAGCCTCACAACTATCAGCTATAACTTTATCTTCAACAATATTTTTTTTTGTCTTAACATTCAAGGTCAGAATAAATTTTTGTAGATCGATTTTTTTTGCTATTTCCAAACATGTTTTCTTATTTACTAATGAGGCATATTTCTTATCTAAAATACCCTCTTTTTCATCAGGGTAAATTTCTAAAAGTTTTTTTGCTATTACTAATCCTAAGACGCGATCACCTAAAAATTCAATTTTTTCGTTATTAATATTTTTGTCAAAACTTTTGTGTGTTAAAGATCTTATTAAAAGATCTTTATCTTTAAAATTAATTTTTATTTTTTTTTCAAGTATACGATAATCAATTTTCATTAAGAAATTTTTTTAAAGAATCTGTTAAATCTTAAAGATTTTTTCCATTTCCAAAATGCAAATATACTTCCTATTGATTTATCTGATGAAAAAAATATAAATTGTGCTTTTCCTACAAGATTATCTTTATGCACATATCCAACACTAGATAGATATCTGCTATCTTTAGAGCAATCTCTATTATCTCCTAAAAAAAAATAATGATTTTCAGGTACAATAAATTTGTCCGAGTTTTCTAATGTGTTTTTATCAAGATATACTGCTTTGTATTTTTTTCCATTATTTAAAGTCTCCTCAAAAGTTAAGACTTTAATATTTCTATTTCCACAAAAAATTTGATCATCATTTGAAATTTTAGATCTTATAATTTCTGAATTATTTAAATACAGGTTTGAATCTATAAATTGAATTTCATCACCAGGTAAACCTATTAATCTTTTTATATAATCTGTTCTATTGTCAGCTGGTGTTTTAAATACAACAACATCACCTCTTTTTGGCTCTTTAGAAATGAATCTGCCTTGAAATAATGGTGGACTAAATGGAAAAGAATGTTTGCTATACCCATAAGAGTATTTTGTAACAAAAATTCTATCACCAACTAATAAATTTGGTTCCATTGAAGATGAAGGTATATAAAAGGGTTGAATTAATAGTGATCTAATTATTATTGCTATTATTAGTGCATAAAATAAAGTTTTTATATTTTCGATAATTGAATTCTTATTAAGCATTATTTTTTTTGTAAAATTGTAAAAGCTATTGAGTAATCCTTTTCATCAGAAATGGAAAGAAACAAATTGAAACTGCTGATTTTAAATGTTTTTTTAATGATAGTGTCTATTTTTCTTGATTTTGAATAAAATGGTTTTCCTTTCTTATCATTCAATATTTCTATGTCTTTAAAATTTAAATTATTTCTAAAACCAGTCCCAAGAGATTTAGCCAATGCTTCTTTAGCAGCAAATCTTTTTGAAAAATAATTAATTTTATTTGAAATATTTTTGGAAGTTTTGATTTCATTTTGACTAAAAGTTCTTGATAAAAACAATTTGTTTTTAATCAAAGTTTTAATGCGTTTATTTTTAACAATATCAACTCCAATACCCAATATCTTCATACTATTTCTTCTTTATGATATTTCTGAATCTTTTAATAACTTTAGGTAAACCTTCAAAAATAGACTCCCCAATTAAAAAATGACCGATATTAAATTCTTCTATTTCATTAATTCTTGATAAATATCTTGTTGTTTTATAATCGAGACCATGACCCGCATGAACTTCTAAATTATTATTACTTGCATATATAGAGCACTTTTTAATTCTTTTTAATTCTTTGTTAAATTTTTTTTTTGATTTTACTAAATTAGCTAACTTTCCAGTATGTATTTCAATACAATTAGTTTTTAATTCTATTGAAGTTTTTACATCATTTAAAGATGGATTAATAAATAGGCTTGTTCTGATTTTCTTTTTTTTTAATTTATTAATAATTTTTTTTAACTTGTTTTTATTTTTATTTAAATTTAATCCACCCTCAGTGGTTATTTCTTTTCTATTTTCAGGGACAATACATATAAAATCGGGTTTAAATTGTATTGCTTTTTTAACAATCTGTGAATTAGTTGATATTTCTAAATTTACTAACACATTTTTGATTGAACATATTTTTTTTGCATCAAGGTCATTGATATGTCTTCTATCTTCTCTCAGATGAATTGTTATAGAGTCTGCGCCAGAATTTTTAACAAATTTAGCTGCAAAAACTGGGTCAGGATGCAATTCACCACGAGCATTTCTTAAAGTAGCTATATGATCAATATTTACACCTAATCTTTTCACTTAATAAATCTACTTCCAGGAGTTGTTATTGGTATCAACTTTAAATTTTTTGGTATCTTATTTTTTTTATAAGTTGGTACGTTTATCTTAAGATGTGAAACAATTTCTTTTTTTATTTTTAAAGACTTTTTTGACGATCTATCTATGATTGCAGCAAAGCCTACTAATGATGCTTTAGACTTTTTAATTAATTTCACACATTCCAAACATGATTTACCTGTAGTGATTACATCTTCAATGATTAAAACCTTTGAACCTTTTTTAATTTTAAATCCTCTTCTTAAAACAAACTTTCCATTAACCCTTTCACAAAAAATTGTTTCTTTTTTTAAAAGTCTACCTATTTCGTATCCAATTATAATTCCTCCCATTGCTGGGGCTAAAATTAAATCAAACTTTTTAAATTTTTTTTTGATTTTACTAGCTAATGATTTACATATTTTTTCTGCTTTAGAGGGAAAACTTAAAAGTTTTGCGCATTGAATATATTTAGGAGAATGTAAACCTGAGGATAAAACAAAATGACCTTCTAATAAAGCATCAGTCTTTCTTAAAATATTTAAGGATTTTTTGAGTGAAAGCATTTCTTTTATCTTCGTGTCTAATTATTTTAAATTTTATACCTTTTTGTTTAAGCTCTGCAATAAAATTAGTAAAATTTTTAAGATCTCTTATAATTAACTGAAACTTAAAATTTATATAATTAGGGTTTTTTCCAGCCATTACTAGATTAGAAATATTCAATTTATGATCACCAATTAATGAGCTCACATTTCCTAATTGACCTGGTTTATCAGGTAAAGAAATCCATAATGTGGTATTATATTTCTTTACTCTTTCCTCTTTTTTTTCACCTTTGTCGTGCCAATATCTTCTTATTGCAGCTCTTGCTTTACCAGTTTTAGTTGTTGGTATCCAGTGTAATGAAGGTGATTGTTTTTTTGAAGTAATAATTTTTATTCTATCACCGTTTCTTAAAATAGTTTGAAGCTCACTTTTATTACCATTAATTTCACAACCAATTGCAGTGTCACCTATCTTCGTATGAACAGCATAGGCAAAATCAATTGCTGTTGCATCTTTTGGCAATTTAATTACAGAGCCTTTTGGAGTAAAACAAAATACATTTTCTTGAAACATCTGTAACTTAGTATATTCATATGAATGTTCTGGATTTTCATTTTTTTCGATAATTTCCACTAGATCCTTAAGCCAGTCATATTCTTTCCATGTTAAAGAATTAAATTTTTCTGATGATTTATATTGCCAATGAGAAGCTATACCTCTTTCTGCAAAGTCATGCATATCATTAGTTCTAATTTGAACTTCTATTGGTTTTTTATATGAGCCAATTACTGCAGTATGAATAGATTTATAACCGTTAATTTTAGGTGAAGATATATAATCTTTAAATTTACCAGGTATACAATTATATTCTTTATGAAGAACACCTAAAGTTTTATAGCAATCATCAATATTTTCTAAAATTATTCGAAAACCAATTATGTCAGTTATTTGTTCTAACGACACTCGTTTTTTTTGTACTTTTCTCCATATTGAAAAAGGAGTTTTTTCTCTTCCATGAATTTCAGATCTTATATTATTTTTATTTAATATATTTGTTATTTCACTAGAGAGTGTTTCAAAAATATCTTTTTTATCTAATTTTATTTCATCTAGTCTATTTTGTATTAATAATCTTGCTTCATTGTTTAAAACTTCAAAAGATAAATCTTCTAACTCATCTCTAATTCTATGCATCCCCATCCTATCTGCAAGAGGAGCATAAATTTCCATTGTTTCTTGGGCAATTCTTTTTCTTTTTTCTTCCTTTGTGATTGCTTTAATCGTTCTCATATTATGTAAACGATCAGCAATTTTTACTAGCAAAACTCTAATATCTTTTGAGGTAGCTAAGATTAATTTTCTAAAATTTTCAGCTTTAGAGTTAGCAGTTGCAGTATTTTCTAAAACAGATATTTTGGTAACACCATCGACTAAATCTGCAACTTCATTTCCAAATTCACCTTTAATAGTCTCGTAGGTAGCAAAAGTATCTTCTATAGTATCATGTAATAAACCTGTTGTTATTGTTGCACTATCTAATTTCAAATCGGTTAGAATATTGGCTACTTCAATGGGATGAACAGAATAAGGATCTCCTGAAGCTCTTTTTTGATTACTATGAGCTTTAACTGCAAAATCATAGGCTTTGTTTAACTTTTCAGGATTTAAAAACTTATTGTAAACTTTTACTTTATTTATTAAATCTTCAGAATTTAGCATGGTCTTATTATATCACTAATTTAGATTTGTTTAATAGATCTTAAATCTTTATTTGATAATGATAATATAAGTTTTTTGATAGGCTGTTTTAAAATTGGGTGTTTCCAATCTTTATTTAGCTCATACAATGGTAAAAGCACAAAGTTTCTTTCATGCATTCTTGGGTGTGGCAAAATAATCTTCCCTTTTAATTTCTGATTATAATAATCAATAATGTCTATATCACATTCACGAGGAGCATTTTTTGATTTTTTTTTTCTACCGAGGTCAATTTCAATTTTTTTACAAGTATCAATCAATGTTAAAGGTGATAAGTTTGAAGAAATTTCTAAAATTATATTGAAAAACTTTGGTTTGTTCGGGTTTGGCCATGACAAACTTTCGTATATATTTGATGATTTATGTATTCTAATATCATTTTGAATTAATTTAAATTTAGCAAGTTCAATATTTTTTCTTCTATTTCCTAAATTAGAACCTATTCCTAGATAAATAGTGTTAACTAGATTTTCTGACATATCTTGCTTTATCTCGATTCCAGTCTCTATTTTTTTTTGCAGCTCTTTTATCAAATTGTTTTTTTCCTTTTGCTACAGCAAGTTCAATTTTAGCCTTTCCTTTTTTAAAATACATTTTGGTAGGAACTATAGTAAAACCATCTCTTTGCATTTTTCCTATTAGTTTATTTATTTCACGTTTATTTAATAATAGTTTTCTCTCACCTATTGGATTATGATTTGAGTAACTTGCTTGTTTATATGAAGCTATATGAGAGTTAATTAAAACAATTTCACCATTTTTTTCAATAGCATATGAATCTGCAATATTTACTTTGCCATCTCTGATTGATTTAATTTCAGAACCTTTAAGAACAATACCTGCCTCGAATAGATCTTCAAAAAAATAATTAAAACTTGCTTTTCTATTTAAGGAAATTATCTTCAAACCTTGACTGGTTTTTTTTTTCATTAAATCAATTTAGATGACCTAAGAGCTTTTTTAATAATATCTTTAGTTTTATCAGTAACTTTTACTAGAGGTAATCTTACCTCATCTTCACAAAGTTTTAATAATTTTGCAGCATATTTAACAGGGCTTGGATTACTTTCAACAAACATAGCATGATGTAATGGTTGTAAAACACTATCTAATCTTTCTGCTTCTTTTTTGGAATCATCATCCTTGTTTATTGAATATTTTTGAAATTCTGAACAAAGTTTAGGAGCAATATTTGCTGTAACACTTATTGACCCAACTCCTCCTCTTTTATTAAATTCTAATGCATTATCATCATTGCCAGTTAATTGAAGAAAATCTTTTCCCATTTTTTCTAAAGTTTGATTAACTCTATTCAAATCACCTGTAGCATCTTTTACACCAATTATATTTTTTAGTTCATAAAGTCTCGCCATCGTATCAACAGTCATATCAATTACTGATCTTCCTGGAATATTATAAATAATAATTGGAATTCCACATTTGTCATTAATGGATTTATAATGTTGATATAATCCTTCTTGAGTTGGTTTATTATAATATGGTGTCACTATAAGAGCTCCATTTGCACCTATTTTTTCAGCATGAGTAGTTAAAGAAATAGCCTCCTCTGTTGAATTTGATCCAGTGCCCGCAAAGACTGGTAATTTTCCTTTACTTTCTCTTACACACAATTCAATTACTTTTTCATGTTCCTCGTGACTTAGAGTTGGAGATTCACCTGTTGTGCCGGCAGGTACCAAGCCATTAGTGCCATTTTCGATATGAAAATGGATTAACTTGATATAAGTTTCCTCATCAAGTTTATTGTTTTTAAATGGGGTGACTAAAGCAACATTTGAACCTTTAAACATAAATACTTATAACATAGTTTGTAGATTCATATACTAAAAGATTATGCTAAAAAAATTCATATTTTTTGTAAGTTTAATTATTTTCTCAAATATAAGTTATTTAATATTTGCTGACATAATCCCTCTAAAAAAACCTACTCAGAGTAAAGAAGAAAAGGAAAAAAAGTTATTAACCGATGTAGTAAAACCTCTGCCAAAACCAATAAATAAAAAGATTATTAAAAAAGAAAAAAAACAACCTGAGAAAAAAATAGTATCAAAAAAAGAAAATAATCAAGGAATTATTCTACCTAAGAAAAAACCCTTAATAGCTGGATCTAAGAAAAAAAATACTGCTAAAAAATCAAAATATTATAGTAAAAAAGATTTTTCGATAGCTAGAAAAGCTATTATGGAAATGAAACAAGCCAAATGGTCCACTGCATTAAAAACTGCCAAAAAAGCTAGAGATAAATCTATATATAATTTCATTCAATGGAGACACCTTCTTACTAGAGGAAATAAAGCCTCATTTTATGAATATAAAACATTTATAGATTCAAATGAAAATTATCCAAGAATAGGGAGAGTCAAATATTTAGCAGAACATAAACTTTCAACAGACTCAATTTCACCAAAAAAAATAATTAGCTGGTTTGCTGGAAATGAGCCATTAAGCGGATTTGGTAAAATGATATTGGGTGAAAGTTTAATTTTAAACGGTAATACTCAAAAAGGAATTAAATATATTAAAGAAGGATGGATTACAGCAGAGTTAAGTAAATCTGAACTGAGATTTTACCGAAAAAAATTTAAAAAGTATCTTAATGCAGATGACTATATTAAAAGAGCTGACTATCTTGCTTGGAATAATAAATATTGGGATTTAAGAAGATTATTAAGATATTTACCTAAAGATTATGAATTATTATATACAGCAAGACAATTATTAATGAGTAAATCATATGGTGTTGACAACGCAATTTCAAAAGTACCATCAAAATTCAAAAATGATGCTGGATTAAATTATGATAGATTAAAATGGAGAAGAAAAAGAGGAAGAGTTGATAGTTCAGTTGAAATATTACTAAGTATAAAAAATACAAAAGATTATTTAGTTAGACCTGATAAATGGTGGATTGAAAGAGAAATTATCTCTAGATCTCTAATTTATAAAAAGAAATATGAATTAGCTTATAAAATAGCAAGCAAACATGCTTTAACAGATGCAGATGGGCCTGAATATGCAGCTGCAGAATGGATGAGTGGATGGATCGCTCTGAGTTTTTTAAATGATCCATTGTTAGCCAAAGATCATTTTGAAAATTTTTATAATAATGTTGGTTATCCAATAAGTACTTCTAGGGGAGCCTATTGGTTAGCTAAAACTTATCAGAAATTAGGAAAACAGGAAATTGCTAAACAATGGTTTGAAAAAGCTGCAAATTTTCTAACAACATATTACGGTCAATTAGCCTTTATGGAATTAAATCCAAATAAAACTTTTGAACTTTCAAAAGATATGGAAATATCAAAAGACTATAGGGATTATTTCTTCAAAAAAGAATTAGTAAAAACAATTTATTTACTTGATGAATTAAATGAAGATAAATATACAAAACATATTCTTAGACATCTAGCTAATGATAATATTGAAAATGGAAGTGAAATATTGGCAGCTGAACTTGCAACTAATATTGATAGATTTGATTTTGCTATTCAAATTGCAAAAATTGCATCTTATGAAAAAAGATTTCACAATACTTATAATTACCCGATAATAAGCACGCCTAAATATATAAATGGAAGAAAGATTCCTGATACCGCATTTATATTATCGATTATAAGACAAGAGAGTGAATTTGATTTGAGTGCAAATAGTCATGCAGGTGCAAAGGGTTTGATGCAATTAATGCCTTACACAGCTAAAGTGGTTGCTAAACAAGCTAAACTACCATATTCAAAATCACGATTAACGAAAGATGCTGAGTATAACATTAACCTTGGATCACATTACATTGCAGGTTTAATACTAGAATACGATGGTGCTTATCCTTTTGCAATTGCAGCTTATAATGCAGGACCTAAAAGAGTAAGATACTGGAAAAAGATAAATAAGAATCCTCAAAAAAATCAAATCAATTATGTTGATTGGATTGAATTAATTAAATTTAAAGAAACAAGAAACTATGTTCAAAGAGTGCTCGAAAATTATAATGTTTATCGTTATATTTTAGAACAAAAACCAGTAAAAATGAAAAATTTCTTTAAAGACGCACCATTGTATTAAAACTGGCGGAAGAGGAGGGATTCGAACCCTCGGTACAAGTTTCCTCGCACGGTCATTTAGCAAACGACTGGTTTAAGCCTCTCACCCACTCTTCCAGGAAATTTGTCACTTCTGATTGTATTGAATAATCATTATTTATAAAGTAATTATTCACTATAATGAGAAATAAGTACTCTATATTTTCACTGGTAAAAAATGCCTTTTCGTATCATGAAAATTGGGAAAAAGCATGGAAAGACCCTGAGCCCAAAAAAGAATATGACGCTATAATCATAGGTGGTGGTGGTCATGGATTAGCTACAGCCTATTATCTTGCAAAAAAACACGATATGAAAAATATAGCTGTTGTGGAAAAAGGATGGATTGGTGGAGGAAACACTGGAAGAAATACAACGATAATTAGATCAAATTATTTATGGGATGCAAGTGCGGGTCTTTATGATCATGCTTTGAAAATTTGGGAAGGTTTATCTCAAGAACTTAATTATAATGTAATGTTTAGTCAAAGAGGAGTAATGAACCTTGCTCATAATTTACAAGATGTAAGAGATCTAAAAAGAAGAACTCATGCAAATAGATTAAATGGTATAGATGCGGTTTATCTTAATACAGATCAAATTAAAAAGTTTTGCCCAATCATAAACACATCACCTAATATTCGATATCCAGTCTTAGGTGGAACACTTCAACGAAGAGCTGGTACAGCTCGTCATGATGCGGTTGCATGGGGTTATGCTAGAGGTGCTGATGAAATGGGTGTTGATATACTTCAAAATTGTGAAGTTAAAGGAATTAAAAGAAATGGTGATAGTGTAGAAGGAATAGAAACAACCAAAGGATTTATTAAAACTAAAAAAATTGGTGTTGTTGCGGCTGGTCATTCTAGTGTAATTGCAAATATGGCTGGTTTGAGATTGCCTTTAGAAAGTAAGCCTCTTCAAGCATTAGTATCTGAGCCAGTTAAACCAATAATTGATACAGTGGTAATGTCAAATGCTGTACACGCTTATGTTAGTCAATCTGACAAAGGAGAATTAGTCATTGGAGCTGGTACTGATGATTATGTATCTTATTCTCAAAAAGGAAGTCATGATATTGTAGAAGGAACTTTGAATGCTATTTTAGAATTATATCCAATTTTTAGTAGAATGAGAATGTTGAGACAATGGGGTGGAATAGTAGATATATGCCCAGATGCAAGTCCAATAATCAGCAAAACTTCTATTAAAGGTTTATACTTTAATTGCGGCTGGGGAACAGGCGGATTTAAAGCAACGCCTGGATCAGGTGATTTATTTGCACATACAATTGCAAATGATGAACCACATAAATTAAATGCTGCATTTAATATTAATAGATTTATAAGTGGTGATCTTGTAGATGAACATGGCGCTGCTGCAGTAGCACACTAATGTTTGTAATTAATTGTCCTTTTTGTGGTGAAAGAGAACAAAGTGAATTTAAAGCTGGTGGTGAAGCACACATAATTAGACCTAAACAACCAACTGAATTAAGTGATGATCAATGGGCAGAATATTTATTTATGAGGAAAAATATAAAAGGTATTCAATTTGAAAGATGGGTACACACTCATGGATGTAGAAAATGGTTTAATGTAGTTCGAGATACATCAAGTGATAAAATTAAAGCGGTCTATAAAATGGGTGAAAAACCACCATCAGAATAAATAATGTCAAAAAATTTAAGAGTTAAAACAAGTAAGTTTATCGATGAAACATACAAAGTTTCATTTAAATTTAATGGAACAACTTACTATGGATATAAAGGAGATACTTTAGCCTCTGCACTTTTGGCAAATGATATTCATTTAGTTGGAAGAAGTTTTAAGTACCACAGACCACGTGGAATAATGACAGCAGGATCAGAAGAGCCTAATGCAATTGTTCAACTGCATAATAATACTTCAAGAACAGAGCCAAATGTAAGAGCTACTGAAATAGAAATCTATGAAGGTCTTGAAGCGTCAAGTCAAAATTGCTGGCCCAGTGTCAATTTTGATATAGGTGGAATAAATAATTTTTTAAGTCCAATTTTGCCTGCAGGTTTTTATTATAAAACTTTTATGTGGCCAGCTAATTTTTGGGAAAAATATGAATATTTTATAAGAAAGTCTGCAGGATTAGGTAAATCTCCCACTGAAACTGACCCTGATATTTATGAACATAAATATATTCACTGTGATGTATTAATTATAGGAGCAGGAATTTCTGGAATTATGGCAGCAAGAACTGCTGCAAAAAATGGATTTAAAACACTTTTAGTCGATGAAAAATCTTACTTAGGAGGTTCAACTATATATCAAAATTCAGAACAATTTAAAATTAATAATCAAATTTCAAACTCATGGTTAGAGAAAGAAATAAATGAAATCAAAAAATTTGAAAACTTAGAAATTAAAACAAGAACAAGTGTAGCAGCTTTTCATGGATACAATTTTTTATTAGCTAGAGAAAATTTAACAGATCATCTACCTTTAGATCAGAGAATAAATAAAACTAGACAAAGGCTTCTAAAAATAAGAGCAAAAAAAGTAATCACTGCGACAGGAGCTCTAGAAAGACCATTAATTTTTGATAATAATGACCGTCCAGGTATTTTACTATCTTCAGCTATAGAAAAGTACGCAAATCTATTTGGTGTAGCATGTGGTGAAAAAAATGTTTTATTTACTAATAATGATAGTGCTTATGAGACAGCAATTAGTTTATATCAAAAAGGAATAAATATAGAGGCTATTATTGATAATAGAGAAGAAATTGATTCAAAATTAATAAAAGAAACAGAAAAAAATAATATTAAAATTTATAAAGGATTTACTGTAGTTAATACCTTTGGCTATAAAAGAATTAATAAAATTTCAATAATGCAGCTTTCAAAAGATGGTCAAAAAGTAGTGGGTTCTAAAATATCTATTGCATGTGACTGTCTTGGAATTTCAGGAGGATGGACTCCAGCTGTACATTTATTTACACAGTCAGGTGGTAAATTAAAATTCAGAGATGAAGATCAAGTTTTTATTCCCGATATTTATCCATCTGATCAAATTAGTATAGGTTCTTGTAATGGAGATTTTACTTTAGATGAAATAATATCAAGTATACCCAATAAACTAAAAGAGTTTTTGAATATAAAAAAAACTGATTATGAAAATCTTGAAATTTATTCATCCTTTAATAAATCAAAAAGAAACATATGGTTACTGCCATCAGACAAAGTTATTGGAAAAACAAAACCATTTGTTGATTATCAAAATGATGCTACAGCAAAAGATATTAAATTAGCATTAAGAGAAGGTTTTAGATCCATAGAACATGTAAAAAGATATACAACTACAGGTATGGGAACTGATCAAGGTAAACTTGGTAATATGCATGCTTTAGGAATTATTTCTGAAACAGCAGGTTCTAAAATGGGAGAACTTGGCACAACAACTTTTAGACCACCCTACACTCCTCTTACTTTTGGAACAATCGTTGGAAGAAATGTTGGTGAATTTTTTGATATATTTAGGAAAACTCCTGTTCATGATTGGCATGTAAAAAATAAAGCTGAATTTGAAAATGTAGGTCAATGGAAGAGAGCTTGGTATTATCCAAAAGATGGTGAGAATATGCACGAAGCAGTTCAAAGAGAAAGTAAAGCAGCTAGAGATAGTGCGGGAATATTAGATGCATCCACTTTAGGTAAAATTGATATTCAAGGAACTGATGCATCAGAATTTTTAAACAGAGTTTATACTAACGCTTGGTCAAAACTCGCTATTGGAAAATGTCGATATGGTTTAATGCTTAACGAAGATGGTATGGTTTATGATGATGGTGTAACAACAAGATTAGATGAAAATCATTATATCATGACTACTACTACTGGTGGAGCTGCGACCGTTTTAGGAAAACTAGAAGATTATTTGCAAACAGAATGGCCTGAATTAGATGTTTATTTGACATCTGTAACTGACCATTATGCAACAATCAGCGTATGTGGACCAAGTAGTAAGAAAATTGTTTCTCAAGTAATTCCTGAACTTGATTTTTCAGATGAAAGCTTTCCCCATATGTCTTTTAAAAATGCAAAAATTGATAAAATTAAATGTAGAGTAATGAGAATAAGTTTTACTGGTGAACATAGTTACGAAATAAATGTTCAAGCTAATTACGGTAAATCAGTATGGGAAAAATGTATGGAAGCCGGAAAAGAATTTAATATTACTCCATATGGAACTGAAACTATGCATCTATTGAGGGCTGAAAAAGGCTTTATTATTGTGGGTCAAGATACTGATGCAACTATGACGCCAATCGATTTACAAATGGATTGGATAGTTAGCAAAAAGAAATATGATTTTATAGGCAAAAGATCTTTGTATAGATCTGATACAATAAAAGATGATAGAAAACAATTAGTTGGTTTACTTACAGAAAATCCAGACGAAGTTTTAGAAGAAGGAGCACAAATAGTAGCCGATATCAAAAAATCCCCAGTTGAAATGCTAGGACATGTAACTTCAAGTTATTATAGTCCAAATTTGAAAAAATCTATTGCTCTTGGAGTTGTAAGAGGCGGAAAAAATATGATGGGTCAAAAATTAATTATTCCAATGGAAAATAAGCAAATTAATGTAACTGTTGCAGATCCAGTTTTTTTAGACAAGGAGAATAAAAGATTAAATGCTTGATTACACAAATACAATAACTGATGAAAAATCTTTTTCAGGTTTACAAATGAAAGAAATCAAACCTGTTATGAAATTAATTATTAGAGGTAAAAAAAGAGAATTTTTATCTGCAATTGGTAAATCATTAAATTTATTATTACCAACAGAAGCTAATACATCATCAAGAAGTGAAAAATTAACTGCTCTTTGGCTAAGTCCAGATGAATGGATGATTTACTCTAATGAAACATTAAACTCTGAAAGTAATGACTATGAAACTGAAAATTTATTAAATAAGAATATTTCTAAAACAAATTTAGGAGCTGTGACAGATGTTACTGATCAATTTGTTCTTATAAATATTAAAGGTGACAAAATCTTTGACCTATTCGAGACTGGATCTCCTTTTAATTTTAATGATTTTAAAAACAAAAAAGGCTCTGTTACTCAAACGATTCTCGCTAAAATTGATGTTATTATTCATAATCAAAACCAAAATGAAGTAAATCTTTTTGTCAGACGCTCCTTTTCACAACATTTGTTCTCATGGATGAATGATAGTGCGTCAAGATTATAGTTTCATTTATTTTTTCAAATAAGTTATCAAATAGAATGAAAAAATTATTTCTTATAGCATTACTTGCTTTTTTACCCTTTTCCTTAAATGCAGAGTCTAATTTAGACAAGATTTTATCATCAGGAGTTTTAAAAGTTGGGACAACTGGTGATTGGGATCCTATGACAATGAAAGATCCAGCAACAAATAAATATAAAGGTTTTGATATCGATGTAATGAATGAATTAGCAAAAGACATGGGTGTTAAGATAGAGTTTGTACCAGCCGAATGGAAAACGATAGTTTCAGGTATCACATCTGAGAGATATGATATTTCTACAAGTGTAACAAAAACTCCAAAAAGAGCCGAGGTAGCAGGTTTTACGGATACATATTATAAATATGGAACTGTTCCACTAGTACTTAAGAAAAATTTAAAAAAATTCTCAACGTGGGACTCACTTAACAATTCAAATGTAACTATTGCTACTACTCTTGGTACATCGCAAGAAGAAAAAGCAAAAGAATTTTTTCCAAAATCAAAATTAAACTCCGTAGAAGCTCCTGCTAGAGATTTTCAGGAAGTTTTAGCTGGAAGAGCAGATGGAAATATTACAAGTTCAACTGAAGCTAATAAATTAGTAATTAAGTACCCACAATTAGCAATAGTTCCTGATGGAGAAAAAAATCCTGCTTTCTTAGCAATGATGGTTCCAAAAGGTGATGATAAATGGAACAGTTACGTTAATGATTGGATAAAAAAGAAAAAGTCATCAGGCTTCTTCACTCAGTTACTAGCTAAATATAATCTAAAAAGCTTATAATCAATTAGTAATTAATATTTAATTCTTTATAACTTCAAGAGTGAGAAATTTAATTTTTTTACTCTTAATTTTACCTCTTACTTCATGCGGTAAAAGTGAACTTAATTGGATAATTTTATCTCCTAATAATATGGAGGGATTAACTAATTTAAAATTTTTGTTAAGTGGTTTAACAACAACTATTTTTATCTCTGTAGTTTCAATAATCATTTCTATCTTTTTAGGTTTAGTGATTGCGATTCCTTCTTTAGCTAAGAATAAATTTCTAACCTATCTAAATATAGGTTATGTGGAAATAGTAAGAGCAATACCTTTATTAGTTCTCATTTTATGGATTTATTATGGTTTACCTATAATGACAGGTATAAGTTTTAGTCCATTTGTCTCTGGTATCATCGCTTTGTCAATTAGTGAAAGTGCTTTTCAGGCTGAAATTTTTAGAGCAGGTATTAATTCAATCAAAAAGTCTCAATGGGAAGCTGGAAGTTCACTAGGTTTAAATTTTTTTAGAAAGTTGAAGTTAGTTATCCTTCCTCAGGCAATTAAGAATATTTTACCAGCAATTGGAAATCAGTTTGTGTATGTTTTAAAGATGTCTTCATTAGTATCTATTATTGGTATTGGAGACTTAACAAGAAAAGCTAATGAATTAGTTGTCACAACTTATCGACCTCTAGAAATATATACTTTTTTAATATTAGAATATTTAGTTTTAATATTGATAGTTTCTTATTTGGTTAGAAAATTAGAAAAAAAATTACAAAAAGACTAGTTGTTTTTTCTCCAATCCCATGGATACTCAAACTTCATAGACCACATACCAAGCTTATTTGATTTAGCAAAATCTTCATCAGCAATAAACTTTTTAGAATATTTTCTATATGCAAAAGCATAACCATTTTTGACTAAATAACTTGATAAACTTAAATCATTTACAAAACATTCAGCGAGTGTTCTTTTATATTGATCTTTTCCTTCTCTAATACAATTAATTTTATTATTAGCAATGATCTTAATAAGTAATTCCCTAGCAAGAATACCACATTTTATAATTTCATTATTTTTTGTGCATGTTTGTTTTATTTCAGGAGTATCGATACCACTAAAACGAATTTTTTCACCATTTAAATGAATAGTATCACCATCAATAATTTTTATTTCATTTGATTTAACATCAAAATAAGTAAGAAAAAAAAATATTAGACAAATACTAATAACTAAAAAGAGATTTGTTTTGTTTAAATACATTGTTTAGAAAATAACCAATAAATATTAAAACAGCAATTCCCATTGCCCAATTTGTAGCCATGATTGTATAGAAAATATCCTCATAATCTCCACCCTTGATATTTATAACATACCATAAGCTCAAAAAAGGAAATGCGGTTAATCTTAATATACTTAAGTATAAACTATAAAGAGGCTTCTTAACTGCCTGAAATACTGCAGTAGTAATAAAAAAAACTGGATAAATTGGTCCAATTAATGCTGCAACTTTTAGATAAATAGCTCCACTCTCAACTGCTTCTTGATTGTCAGTAAATAGAGAAACAAAAAATTCTGCACCAAAAAATATTATTATTCCTGCTACTGCCATGAATGATGAGCCAAATAGTAAAGCCTTTGTATAGAGTTCTCTTATTCTATCATAAGCTTTAGCTCCAAAATTTTGTCCACCAATCGAAAGAACAGCTGTATTTAATCCAATAACTGGCAGTAAAAAGACTTGTTCTACTCTTAATGCAGCACCATAACCAGCGGTAGCTAGATCACCGAATTGTCCAATGAAATATAAAATATTAAATATACCTACCCCAATAAATAACATACTGAACATAACGGGGACAGCTTGTGTTGTTAATGGTTTTAAATACTCAAACTTAGGAATAAAGCATTGCAATTTTAGATATTCTTTTATCTTACAATTATTGACTTTGTAAGCTAGATAGATTGTTCCAATTAACTGTGAAATCACTGTCGCTATTGCTAGTCCAGCTATACCAAAACCAGGAATAAATCCATATCCCCATATAAAAAGAGGATTTAAAAAAATATTTAGGAAAAAACTAAATATTAAAACATTTCTGTAACTTCTTGTATCACCTTGTGCATTTAAAGTTCCGTTTAATGAAATTTGTATCAATACAATAAAAGTTCCATAAAAAATGATATCTAAATACTCTCTTGTTAATGCTATACCAGCAACATCGGATCCCATAATACCTAATAAATAATTTGAAGCATTCAAGCCAAATAAGGTTACAAATATTGATACAGTTAAAGCAAAAATCAGAGATTGGGCAATATACATCGAAGCAACTCTTACTTTTTTTTCACCTATTGAATTACCAATTAAAGCATTGGTGGCTGCTCCCAATCCAACACCAACAGCAATAATAGTAAAATAAATAGGAAATGATTTAGCTATAGCCCCTATTGCTTCTGCAGAAATCCTACCAGCAAACCAAGTATCAACTAAATTATAAAAAGTTTGGAATAATGAACCAACACTTGCAGGTATGGTTACCTTTCTTAATAGAGTCCAAATTGGATCTTTAGTTAATTTTATTGATTTAGACAAAGTTATCCTTATTTAAATTCTTTTTGAAAAATATGTTTTTTTCCAGATTGTTTTGCTTTGTATATCTGACTTTGTCTCATTCTAAAACGTGATTTTTGAGTTTCTGTTAATTTATCGTAACAATTTGGACAAGAAACTCCCTCTTCATACTTATTTGATCTTTTGTCTTTTGAAGAAATAGGCATTCTACATCCACTACACATAGAATAAGAGCCTAATTTTAATCCATGTTTTAGACTAATTCTATTATCAAATACAAAACACTCACCTTTCCACAAACTTTCATTTTTCTTTATCTTATTTAGATAATTTAAAATTCCACCATTTAGTTGATAGATATTTTTAAATCCTTTCTTCTTTAAATAAACAGAAGTTTTTTCACAACGTATTCCGCCGGTACAAAACATTGCTACTGGTTTATTTTTATTCAGTTTATTCAAATACTTAGGAAAATCTCTAAAATTAGTTACATTTGGATTTACTGATCTTTTAAAAGTTCCAACCTTATATTCAAAAGGTTTTCTAGCATCAATTATGTGAGTTTCTTTATTCTTAATTAGTTTATTCCAATTTTTTGGGTCTAAATGAGATTTCATATTTCTCTCTTTAGGATTAATGATTAAATTCATAGGTACAATTTCTTTTTTAATCTTAACTTTAGGCTTATGAAACGGTTGAAATTTAGATTTAGACTCATTGCTACTATCAAATAGTTTAAATGAGAATAAAGATTTTAGTTTTTTAATAGTTTTATCAATATCTTTGACGCTACCAGAAATAGTACCATTTAATCCTTCTTTAGCAATGATTATCGTTCCTCTAATATGGTTTGAAATAAGGAACTTCTGTAAAAAAACTTTGTTTTTTTTTAAAGATTTAACCTTTATGAATTTATAAAAACCAAAAACTTTAAACATTATAAAACCCTACAAACAGTCATTCCATCACCTAATGGAATAATTATTTGCTCTACTCTTTTATCTTCAGATACAAATTTGTTAAATTCTCTAATATATATAGTAAATTTATCATTATTTTTTTCATCAGCTACTTCACCGTGCCATAAAACGTTATCAATAATGATCAACCCATCTTTATTTAATAATTTTAGGGATTTTTCATAATATTCCTTATAATTCATTTTATCAGCATCAATAAAAACCATATCAAATTTATTATTTTTTAATTCTTTCAAGCTTTCAAGAGCCGGTTTAATTATTGTTTGAATTTTATGATCTTGATTAGCTTTTTTAAAAAAATTTAATGCTATTTTGTTTGTCTCTTCATTTTTATCAAGAGCAATTAGTTTCCCTTCATCAGGTAGGGCAAGTGAAATTGAGAGAGCACTAAGTCCTGTAAATGTTCCAATTTCAAGAACTTTTTTAATATTTGAAACTTTTATAATTAGATGAAGAAAATGACATTGTGTAGGATCAATCTGCATTCTTTTGATGTCACCTAAAGTTTTGTTATAATCAATTATCTCTTGTTGAACTGGATGTAAATTTAATCCAAAATCATTTATATAATTTTGTAACTTTTCTGTAATATCAAGGTTTGCACCCATTCTACTGAAGTTTTTTCTTTAAAATCTCATTTATAAGTTGAGGATTGGCTTTACCACCAGAAGCTTTCATTGCTTGACCAACGAAGAAACCAAATAATTTTTCCTTGCCTTGTTTATATTCAATTGCTTTTTCTCTATTGTCATTTATTATTTTATCAATTAAAGCCTCTATTGCTTTAGGATCACTTTGTTGTTTAAGTCCTTTTTCTTCAACTATTTTTTGAGGATCTTTATCTCCATCCAACATTAATTCAAATACAGTCTTTGCTATTTTTCCTGAAATTGTTCCATTCTTTATCAAGTTAACTAGTATAGCTAAATTCTTTGCACTTACTGGACTTTGAGAAATTTCTAAATTTTTATTATTTAAAACTGCAAATAATTCACCTGTAATCCAGTTAACTGCTAATTTCATATCTTTGTTCTTACCCATCTTAGCTACAACCTCTTCAAAATATTTTGCTGTATCGATATCTGAGACTAAAATTGTTGCCTCATATGGTGACAGCTTAAATTCTTCAATAAATCTTTTTTTTTTATCATCTGGTAATTCTGGGATATTATTCTTAAGTTCTTTAACAAATTCATCAGAAACTTCTAAAGGTAACAAATCAGGATCTGGGAAATATCTATAATCATGTGCATCTTCTTTTGATCGCATTGATCTTGTTTCATTTTTTTTTGTGTCAAATAATCTTGTCTCTTGATCAATTGATTTACCTTCTTCAATTAAATCAACTTGTCTATTTGCTTCATATTCAATAGCCATTTGCATAAATTTGATTGAATTTACATTTTTAATCTCACATCTTGTTCCATATTCTTTTGAACCTTTTGCTCTTACAGATACATTTACATCTGATGCATTAATTATGCATCCTGGGCCGATGAATAGAGGTATTGAAATAGATACAGTGCTAGCTGATGACATAAACAAGAGTGTAATTAAAGAACAAGTTGAGCTTGGAGTAGCCGTAAGAATGGCTTGTTTAAAGATATTTTGTACATAAATGAAAAAACAATATTTTATAAATGCCAACATTGTAGACCCTCATAATTCAATTAATGAAATTGGAGGATTAATTATAAGCGAAGATGGTAAAATTGAAGCTGTAGGAAAAAAAGTAAATACCAACAACCTTCCAAGTAGAGAAAAGCCAATAGATTTAAAGGGAAGATATATTTTTCCAGGATTGGTAGATATGAGAGTTTTTGTTGGTGAACCTGGTTATGAATACAAAGAAAATTTTAGAACCTTAAGTAATGCAGCTTTATCAGGAGGTGTTACCTCTGTCGTTACAATGCCAAATACAGACCCAATTATAGATAATGTATCTATAGTAGATTTTTTAAGAAGAAGAGGAAGAGATAAATCAAAAATAAATATTTTTCCATGCGCTTCACTTACAAAAAATGTTGAGGGTACGAATATGACTGAATTTGGTCTTTTACAAAGTAAAGGAATAATCGCTTTCACAGATGGAATAAAAACAATTCAAAACCCTAGATTAATGTCAAGAATAATGAATTCTGCAAAAGATTTAGGTTGTTTAATTATGCAACACGCCGAGGACTATGAACTTGCGAAGAATGGTATGATAAATTCAGGAATTATTGCCTCTAAACTAGGATTATCCGGTATACCAGAAATTGCAGAAAGAATTTTAATTGAAAGAGATTTAACATTGTTAGAAAAAGTTAAATGCAGGTATCACATATCTCAATTATCATCACAAAAATCGATTGAAGTAATAAAACACAGGAAAGAAATCGTAAAATTTACTTCAGGTGTTTCTATTAATAATCTTTCATTAAATGAAAACGATATTGGAGATTTTAGAACTTTTTTAAAATTATCTCCCCCATTGAGAAGAGAGGAAGATAGAATTGCATTAGTTGAGGGATTGAAAGATGGTTTGATTGATGTCATTGTTTCTGATCATAAACCAGAAGATGAAGAGTCTAAAAGATTAACATTTTCACAAGCTGCTACGGGTGCATCAGGAATAGAAACACTATTATCTTTGAGTTTAGAATTATACCATAATGGTTCTCTTAAACTTGAAACAATTATAAAAGCTCTAACTTCAAATCCGGCAAAAATATTAAAAATAGATAAAGGTAATTTATCTACAGGGAATGACGCAGACCTATGTATAGTTGATATTGATAAACCTTGGATTGTAAAAAAAGAAAAATTAGTCTCAAAATCAAAAAATACTTCAATTGAAGATAAAAAATTACAAGGAAAAGTTACTAATACATTTGTAAAAGGTAAAGAATTATTTAAGCTGTAGTATGGATATTTTTTTAATAGGTATAATTTCATACCTTATGGGTTCTATACCATTTGGGCTTATACTCACAAAAATATTTTTAAATAAAGATATAAGAGAAATTGGTTCTGGTAACATTGGAGCTACTAATGCACTAAGAACCGGGAATAAAACTATTGGTTATTCCACATTAGTCCTAGA
>CACOQC010000007.1 GCA_902629215.1 uncultured Pelagibacteraceae bacterium
TTTAATTTTTGTGAAAAGTTTTTAACACCAATTATCTTAAGTTTGATATTTTGTTTATGAAGTTGTTTAATTTGATTTTTTAAAAAATTTTCAAGAAGATCAAACAAAAAATTTATTTCTTTTTTGGGTCTTTTCCAGTTTTCAGTTGAAAATGCATATAATGTTAAAAATTTAATTTTGTTCTTAATTGTTTCTTTAATAATTTTTTCAACAGTATTTAAACCTTCTCTATGACCTGCATTTCTTGATTTTTTATGTTTAATGCCCCATCGTCCATTACCATCCATAATAATGGCTACATGTTTTAATGGGTTCATATTGTCATTATTTCTTTTTCTTTTGATGAAACCTTTTCATCTACTATAGCTATGTGTTTATCTGTGATATTTTGAACATTTTTTTCAAAAGATTTTTCTTCGTCTTCCCCAATTTCTTTTGATTTAAATAATTTCTTTAATTCTTCATTTGCATCTCTACGAATGTTTCTTATAGAAATTTTACATTTTTCACCCATAGATTTGATTAATTTTTTTAATTCTGATCGTCTTTCTTCATTTAACTCAGGTATTGGTAATCTTATCAGTTGACCATCAATTTGTGGATTTAGTCCTAATTCAGATTTTTGTATTGCAGCATCAATTAAAGCAACATTGTTTTGGTCCCAAACCTGGATATTAATCATTCTTGGTTCTGGCGTGGTAATACTACCAATTTGATTAATTGGCATTTGTTGACCGTAAACATCTACTTTTACGATATCAAGCATTGCTGCATTAGCTCTTCCTGTTCTTAGAGAAGATAATTCTTTGGAAAAAACTTCTATTGCTTTATCCATTTTAAGGCTATGTGATTTCTCATCAAACATATTATTCGCCTATCTTAATTCTACTAAACTCCTTAATTTTCAAATCATTTATAGCAAGTTCTTTAATGATGTCTTTAACTTTCTTTTTAGGCTCCATAACCCATGCTTGAGTTAATAGTGCGTTTTCCTCTTTAAATTTGTTCATTTTACCTAAACTGATCTTTTTAGCAATATCTTCTGGTTTACCTAAATTTTTAAGCTCCTCAGTCACAAGCTCTTGTTCTTTATCAATAATAGTTTTATCAATTAAATTCGACTCTAAAGCTAAAGGATTTGAAGCAGCTATATGCATTGAAAGTTGTTTTCCAAAAGTTTTTAAGGTTTCTGAATTATCTTTAGACTCAAGTGAAACAACAACTGCTAATTTAGCCAAATTATCTTTAACTACAGTATGTAAATATTGATAATTTGTAGAAGAAGAATTTGAAATAGTTTTAGCTTTTCCAATTGTAATTTTTTCACCTATTTTTGCTATTAGTGCAACTAAATTATCTTCAACTGAAGAGCCATTTTTCATTTTTGTTTTTTTGACTTCATCAATATTCGAATCTTTTTCGTTATTTATTTCACTAATTTCTTTAACAAAATTTATAAAATTTTCATTTTTTGCAACAAAATCAGTTTCACAGTTTACTTCAATAATTGATGTTTTTTTTTCATCACCACTTACTGCAACAACACCCTCTTTAGCATCTCTTGACATTTTTTTTGAAGCTTTAGATATTCCTTTAACTCTTAAAATTTCAACAGCTTTATCTAAATCTCCATTTGATTCTTTTATGGCTAAATTACAATCTTTAAATCCAGCACCAGTTGCTTCTCTTAGCTTTTTAACTTTTTCAATATTACTCATACTAATTTAATTTTTGTTCTTTTTTTTGAGAAAATTTTTTATCCAATTTTTCTCTATCCTTCTCTTGAATTGTTTTAGAACTTTTTTTAACCTCTTCTTTCTTATTAGGGGTAATTTTTTGCTCAGGAATTGGGGCAGCTTTTTTTGCTGATACAATAGTTTCTTTTATTAAGTTACAATATAAATCTATTGATCTTCTTGCATCATCATTACCTGGTATTGGGTAGTCAATCCCGTCAGGGTTTGAGTTACTATCTAAAATAGCAATTATTGGTATTCCTAGTTTTACAGACTCTTGAATTGCCAAAGACTCGTAATTAGTATCAATAATAAAAACTAAATCGGGAACCTTTTTCATTTCTGATATACCCCCTAAAGATCGTTGAAGTTTATCTTTTTTTACACTCATTTTTAGAAGTTCTTTTTTTGTAAAACCTCTATTTTCTGAAGTTAAGTCAATTTCAAGTCTCTTTAGTTTTTTAATAGAATTAGATATGGTACCCCAATTAGTTAACATACCTCCCAACCATCTATAATTAACAAAATATTGCCCAGTATCCTGAGCCACCTCGGCAATAGCTTCTGATGCTTGTTTTTTTGTTGAAACAAATAAAATTTTACCATTATTTGAAATTGTCTCATACACTTTCTCTAGGGCTATTTTTGTAAGTTCTAATGTTTGTGTTAAATCAATTATGTGTATTGAATCTCTTTTTCCAAAAATATATTTTTTCATTTTTGGATTCCATCTTAAAGTCTTATGACCTAGATGAACGCCTGCTTCTAATAGTTGTTGTATTGTAATGTTAGGTATCTTCATATTTATTCCCGGTTAAGCCACCACAGTAATTTCCAATTAAGGACCGGAGGTATAAAACCAATAACTGTGTGCGTGTTTATTTAATTTGCGCTTTAATACAAAGAATTTAACAATTAAACAAGTAAAAATTAATTAATTATTGCTAAAATTTCTTTATTTCTAATAAGATTTAGGGTTTTTCGGTCTAGATTTCTTCTTTTTTCCAATTGAAATTTAAGATTTGTTTCTTTGTTATGAAAATTTATGTTGATTAAAGTATCGCCATTTTTTGATAAAAAATCATGAATTATATTTAATTCTCTTTCAGATTTAATATCAAATGTAGCTTCAATGATAGGTTTTTTAGTAATGTCAATTAAAGAGCTAATCTTTTGAACGTTGATTCTTTTAAATCTATTTTGATCATCAGAAGTTGACTTTACTAACCTTAAAATCAAAGAATTTCCTTCTTTTAAAATTGTACGATTTAATTCTAAAACATCAGAAAAAATAAATAATTCAAATACACTTGTAAGATCTGTTAATTTAAGAAGAGCATAAGATGTTCCTTTAGCTGTTTTCCTTTCTTGTAATTTTAATAATGTTGCAGCTATATTTGAATCTTTTAACTCCTCATTATTATTAAAACTACCATAATCAATTATATTATAATCATTAAAGATATCTTTATATTGATTCAAAGGATGATCAGAAATAAAAAATCCCACAGATTCAAATTCCTTTGCTAATCTTTCTTCAAACTCCCAATCTTCAATTTTGGCAATTATCTCATCTTCTTGATTTTCATTATCAGCAAATAAATCTATTTGGTTAGCTGACTTATTTTCAAAAATATTTTTTGTTTTTGTAATAAAATTTGGTATTGAATTAAATAAAGCTTGTCTATTCAAATTTAAATTATCAAATGCACCGGCTTTCACCAGTCCTTCTAATTGAAGCTTGTTTATATCTTTTGGATTTACTCTATTTAAGAAATCTGTAATTGATTGAAATTTTCCATTATTTAATCTTTCTTTAACGATATTAGATATTGCCTCATAACCAACTGCCTTAATTCCTCCTAATGCATAATAAAATTTATCTCCTTCAGTTTTAAAATCTGCAAAACATTCATTTATATCCGGTCTTATAACTTCGATTTTTAATCTATTTAATTCTTCATAAAATTCACTCAGTTTATTTTGATTTGAAATATCCATCGTCATTGATGCTGCAATAAATTCTTTTGGATAATAAGTTTTAAGAAATGCAGTTTGATAAGAAATAATAGCATAAGCTGCAGCATGACTTTTATTAAAACCATATTCAGCAAAAGGTTCTATTTTTAAAAAAATACTTGCAGCAACTTCTTTGTTAATTCCATTTTTAACAGCACCATCTATGAAGTTTTGTTTTTGTTTCTCTAATTCTACTCTTTTTTTCTTTCCCATTGCTCTTCTTAAAATATCAGCTTGACCTGCTGTGAATCCAGAAAGTTTTTGAGCAATTTGCATTACTTGTTCTTGATAAATGATTACTCCATAAGTTGGTTTTAAAATATCTTCTAATAATGGATGAAGATAATCGGGAGTTTGTTTGCCATGCTTACAGTCATTATAAGTTGGAATGTTGCTCATAGGTCCTGGTCTATACAGTGCCACTAAGGCAATAATATCTTCTATATGATTTGGTTTCATTTGAATAAGAGCTTCTCTCATTCCAGCACTTTCAATTTGAAACAATCCAACAGTTTTACCAGAGGATAATAAATCAAAGACTTTTTGATCTTCAAAATTAATATTTTCAATATTAAAGTTTTTAATTTTTTTTCTTATTAATTTTTGTGTATTATTTATTACTGTTAAAGTTTTTAGGCCTAAAAAATCAAATTTAATTAATCCTGCATTTTCTGCTGAGTACATATCAAATTGAGTAGATGGTAATAATAATTTAGCAGAAGAATCTTTATACAAAGGAACCACTTCTGTTAACTTTTTATCAGCTATAACTACACCAGCTGCATGTGTTGCAAAATTTCTATTTAAACCTTCTAGTTTTAACGAAAGATCAGTAAGTTTTTTTACTCTAGGATCTTCATTAATTAGATTCTGAAGTCTAGGTTCACTAGAAATACATTCTATCAAAGTTTGTGGTCTTGAAGGATCAAAAGGAATCATTTTTGAAATACTATCAACAAAACCGTAAGGGAGACCCATAACCCTTCCTACATCTCTTATAACCATTCTTGCTTTTAATTTGCCAAAAGTGATTATGTGTGCGACGCTATCTTTATATTTCTTAGTTAGATACTCGAAAACTAAGTCTCTTTTTTCCTCACAAAAATCAATATCAAAATCGGGCATTGAGATACGATCAGGATTTAAAAATCTTTCAAAAATTAAATTAAATTCAATTGGATCTACATCAGTAATTGAAAGACACCATGCTACAAGAGATCCTGCACCTGAGCCTCTTCCTGGACCTACGGGTATGTCATTTTCTTTTGCCCACTTTATATAATCAGATACAATTAGAAAATAACTTGCATATTTCATTTCAATGATAATATTTAACTCATGATCTAATCTATCTTTATAATTAATATAATTTTTATTTTTAAAAAACTCTTTATCTTTTATATTAAAAATTTTTTTAAATTTTTCATTTAAACCAATTAAAGAGTTTTTTTTTAAAGTATGATTCGCATCACCATCTTTTTCAGTACTTAAATTTGGTAAAATAGGTTTTGAAAAAATTGGCCTATAACTACAACGAAAAGGGAAATTATAATTATTTTCAAGAGCTTCAGGCAAATCTGCGAAAAGTTCTGACATTTCTTCATCTTTTTTAAGATAGTGTTGATCACTAAATTTAAGTCTATTTTTCTCATTAATATAAGTTTTATTTTTTATACAAATCAAAGCGTCATGTGCTTCGTGCATTTCACGATTTAGATAAAAAACCTCATTAGTTGCAATTAATGGAATTTCTAATTCTATAGATTTTGCTAAATTAAATTTTTCAAAATCTGTTTCATTAAGATCTTTATGTCTTTGAATCTCTATATAAAAAGTATCATGATATAAAGATTTTAATTTTGAATATAATTCTCTTATTTCACTAAATTTTCCTTTTTCGAATAATTTACCAAACAAACCATTAATGGTACCTGTAAATAAAGCTACACCTTGATTTTTTTCAAATAATTCATTTAGATCTAAATGTGGTTCTGAAATTTCGTCATTGTGAAGATATGACTTCGATGATAGTTCAATTATTCTTTTATAACCAAACTCATTTAATGCATACAATGGCAATAATCCTATAGTTTCATTATATTTGAAATTTATTTGAGTACCAATAATTGGTTGTGTGCCTACTTTTGACAATTTTTCCGCAAATTCAAGAGCTCCACATAGATTTTCTGTATCACATAAAGCTAATGATTTGATTTTATTTTCTTTAGAAAAATCTTTTAAATCATCTATTTTAATTGCTCCTTCACATATTGAATATTGTGAATGTATTTTTAAATGATTAAAACTTCGTATTTTAGACTTAGCCATTAATGGTTCTTATATTACCATTAACCATTTCCAAGATGCAATCTGACTTATTAGCAAAAAATCTATTATGAGTTGCAAATATTATTATTCTATCTGAATTTATTTGTTTTTTGAGAATATCAAAAATTACCTTTGCTGTTTCTAAATCTAAACTTCCTGTTGGTTCGTCTGCTAATATAATTTGAGGATCGTTAATTAAAGCCCTTGCTATTGATATTCGCTGCTTTTCACCACCTGAAAGTTGCGATGGGTAATGATCTGATCTATTTTGTAGACCAACTTTTTTTAACAAAGATTTAGCTTTATTAATTGATGATAATTTATCATTTTCACCTGCTAGACCAGCTAAATATATATTTTCTAACGCCGTAAAATCAGGAAGTAAATTATCCTGTTGATAAATGATCCCTATTTTATTAGCTCTCAAAATATCATTGTTATTTAACTCATTAAAATTTATTTTTTTTTTGTCAATAATGATTGAGCCTGATGTTGGTCTATCAATTAATGAAAGTAAGTTTAACAATGTTGATTTTCCCGATCCAGATGGACCCATTAAAGAATAAATTTTTCCTTTTTTAAATTTATAAGAAATTTTTTTTAAAACCTTTAAATTTTTGGAAATGCCAAAAAATTTATTAATATCAAAAAGTTCTATTAAATTATTCATATTTTAAATTCTTTATTGGATCAAGTTTTGCTGCTTTTAATGCTGGAAAAATTGAGACTATTATTGTTATAACAATAGAGCACATAGAAATAATAAATATAGAAAATATATTTATTTCAGAAGGCATCGTGCTTAGGAAATAAATTTCTTCAGGAAATAGGCTAATACTGAATAATGTGCTTAACAACTGTCTAATATCTTCCACATAAATTGAAAAGGTAACCCCTAAAAAAATTCCAAATATTGTTGCTGAAGTTCCTATTATTACACCTATTAAAAAAAATATTTTGATTATTGATTTATTTAAAACTCCTATTGATTTTAAAATCGCAATTTCTCTAGTCTTATTTTTTACTAATATTGTCAAACCTGATATAATGTTAAAAGCTGCAACTATAATAATAAGAGATAAAATAATAAACATTACATTTCTTTCAACTTTTAAGGCAGAAAACAAAGATTTATTCATATCAGACCAGCTATAAATAAATTCATCAGGAAAAACTTTTTGAACAATTTTTTTTTGTTTTTCAATATTTTGGGGATCTTTTAAATAAATTTCTAAATTTCTGTCCCTTATATCAAAATCAAATAACTCTTCTAAAGTTTCTAAGTTAACAAATGCAATATTGTTATCAAAGTCAACTAGACCACTTTCAAAAAGTGAAACTATAGTAAAAGTTTGTTGCTTTGGTAAGGTTCCAATGATTGTTTCAACACCTACAGGTGACATTATAGTAATTTTATCTCCAATATTAACATTAAGAGTAAAGCTTAATTCTTTTCCTATAGAAATATTATAATTATTTAAATCATTTCTATTTCCTATAAATGAATTATTATTAATAATTTTCAATTTAGAAAAATCATTTTCTTTATATCCTCTCAATATAATTCCTTTTGAAGTATTTTTTTTCATTATTATAGCTTCACCAGAATTACTTAAAATTAATTGATTACTTATAAAATCTAGTTGTGAATTAGAAAATTTATCTTGATTTATTTTTTTATCGTAAGGTTTAACTGTAATATGTGAGTTAAATCCAACAATCTTATTAATCAATTCAGCTCTAAACCCATTCATAACAGACATTACAATTATGAGAACTGCTACACCTAAACCAATTCCAACAAATGAAAAAATTGAAATAATATTTAAGAAACCATCATTTTTTCTAGCTCTTAAAAATCTAAAAGTAATTTCTTTTTCTAATTGAGAAATCAATTTTTTACTTTTTGTTCTGTTAATAATTTGATGATTTCATTTAATTTTAGTTTCTGAGATTCTTCACCAACTTCTTTAAATTCTAATAAATCACCCTCTGTCTGTTTGCCAATAATTATTTGGTAAGGAGCACCAATTAAATTCATCTTTTTAATTTTTGATGAAAAGTTTTCATCAGTATCATCTATAATTGCATCAATTTTATTTTTTTTTAATTCTAAATAAATATTATTAGCTTTATCTAATGCGGAATTATCATTTTTATTAATCATAGGAATTATTGATATATCATATGGTGCAATAGAAATTGGCCATTTCATGACTTCATTTTTTTCATCATATTTAGCTTCTATTATTGCACCTACCAATCTAGATACACCAACTCCATATGAACCCATTTTAACAAAATCTTTTTTTCCACCAGGTAAATCAACCGATGCTCCCATTGATTTTGAATATTTGTCGCCAAAATAAAAAATATGACCTACTTCAATACCTTTTGTTATCAATCTATTTTCCTCTGAAACCTTTTTTTCAAATTCCTCTTTATTAAACTTTTCATCAGTTACTGCATAATAATTTTCATATTTTTTTCTCATTTCCTCTAATGATTTTTTTTCTAATTTTGCATCATCAGTATTTAAATCGAAAATCCTTTTATCAGTAAAAATTTTACTCTCACCTGTTTCAGCTAAAATTATAAATTCATGCGAAAGATTTCCTCCTATTGGTCCTGTGTCAGCTGCCATAGGTATTGCTACAAGATCTAATCTTTTGAAAGTTTTTAAATAAGATAAGAAAAATTTATTGTATGAAAATAATGCTTCTTCATCAGATATATCAAATGAATATGCATCTTTCATATAAAATTCTCTACACCTCATTATTCCAAATCTTGGTCTTATTTCATCTCTAAATTTCCATTGAATGTGGTATAAAAGTTGCGGTAGTGATTTATACGACTTGATCGAAGACCTAAAAATATCAGTAACCAATTCTTCATTTGTGGGTCCATATAACATTTCTCGATCTTGGCGATCTTTTATTCTAAGCATTTCCTCACCATAATCTTCATATCTTCCACTTTCTTTCCAAATTTCACTTGATTGAATAGTTGGCATTAATATTTCTTGTACACCAATTCTATTTTGTTCCTCTCTAACAATATTTTCTATTTTTTTCATGACTTTAAAACCAAGAGGTAACCAAGAATATATTCCTGCAGATGATTGTTTGATCATTCCCACTCTAAGCATTAGTTGATGAGATTTTATTTTTGCCTCTGATGGATTGTTTTTTAAAATTGGTATAAATGATTTTGAAATATACATATTAACTGATTATATTTCTTAAGTTCAAATATTCAAACTTCATTAACAAATAAATAATAACGAATAAAACAGTAGTAATTGCAGTACAATAAAGGAATTTCTTTAACATTTTAGGATTTTCAGGTGACCCAGGATCTTCACCTTCTATCTTTTTTAATTTTATTCTATCTACATCAATAGGCAGTATTGCAAAAAAAATTACCCACCAAAGAATTATATAGATAATAGCTAAACCTGTAATACTCATTAAATTTTAACTAAATTAATATTAGTAAAAGGTTTTTTACCTGTTTTTTCTTTTGTAAATTTTCTAGCAGAAATTTTAAGAGCATCAATAAGATTGTGCTCTTGATTTTTATTTCCAAGTTTAAAAGCCCTAGTTGTTCTTTCTATTTCTTCTTCTAAACCATAAATAAATTCATCTGTTTCAAAAATCGGTAAACCTCTAAAAGTTATAATCGGATTGTTATGAATATTTCCTTTTGGTGTTATTAATATTGTAATTTCAATATAACCGTTTGTACCTAAATTTTTCCTATCTTTAATCGATTGTGAGTTTTCCTCTACACTAACATTTCCATCTAAATACAACCTTCCGCTTGGCGCTTTATCATAAACTTCTGGCTGATCACCTGGTGCTAATTTTACTATATCACCATTTTCCACTTGCACTGGATATGGTACCTGCATTTCTTTTGCAAAATTTATATGCTCAATCATATGTCTATGTTCTCCATGAACTGGTATAACGCATTTTGGTTTAACCCAATTATACATATCTTTTAAATCTTCTCTATTTGGGTGGCCAGAAACATGAATAAATTCACTTTCTTCTGAAATGACTTCTATTCCATCTTTTACCAGTTGGTTGTGTAATTTATAAAGTTTCTTTTCATTTCCTGGTATGATTTTAGAGGAAAATATAACTGTATCATTTTTTTCAATGAATACATCAGGATGAGTATAATTAGAAATTCTCATCATAGCTCCCATTGGTTCACCTTGGCTTCCTGTGCAAAGATAAACTATTTTTTCTCTAGAAATATTTTTAGCTTCTCTTGGATCTATTGGCTCAATTGTATTTTTTAAATACCCACATTGTCTTGCTGCTTTATATATTCTATGCATAGATCTACCAACTAAAGAGATTTGTCTTCCTGTTTTTTCAGCACAATAAAAAGCTGTCTCCATTCGTGCTACGTTAGAAGCAAAAGATGTAATTATTATTCTTTTTTTCAATCTATTCATAATATTGAGCATATTTTTTCTTACATCTAGTTCAGACCCTGACCTCCCAGCACTAAAAACATTAGTAGAATCACAAATCATTGCTAAAACTCCCTGATTACCAATTTCTTTTAATCTTTTTGAATTAATTTCATCCCCAATTAAAGGATTAGGGTCAACTTTCCAATCACCAGTATGTAACACAACTCCAGCCGGTGTTTGAATCTTAAGACCATTAGGTTCTAATATAGAATGTGTTAATGTAATGTATTCTATTTCAAAAGGATCTAAATTTACCTTTCCATTAAGTTCAACGATTTGTAAATCTTTTGTAATATCAATATGTTTTTCTTTAAATTTTTCTTTAATCAATACAGCTGTAAATGGTGTTGCATAGATTTTACAACCTAACTTAGGCCAAAGGTGTGCTACAGCTCCTATGTGGTCCTCGTGAGCATGAGTTAAAATTATACCAAGTAAATTTTCTTTTCTTTCATAGATAAAACCTGGGTCAGGATAAATCAAATCAATACCTGGAATAGTATCATCCGCAAATGTTACACCTATATCAACCATGATCCATTTATGATCACTTGGTTGACCATATCCAAATAAATTCATATTCATTCCTATCTCACCGGAACCACCTAATGGGCAAAATAAAAATTCATCTTTCATATTATTTTATAAGTTTTGTAGCTTTAATAAGACCATTAATTGTAATATCAAAATCTTGTTTAGTTTTAGTTTTAATTGAGTTTTTAAATAATTTTGAAAAACCACCAGTAATTACTACATCAAATGATTTTTTTGTTTCTTTCTTAATCAAATTTATAACATTGTCAATCAATCCAGCATAACCCCAAAAAAAACCAGATCTAACTGCTGATTTTGTATCTTTACCAATAACTTTTGACATTCTTTTCAAATTAATTTTTGGTATTAAGGATGCTTTATTAGAAAGGGTTTTAAGTGAAAGATTAATACCAGGTGATATAATTCCACCTTTATAATTTTTTCCTATTAAAACATCAAATGTAGTAGCAGTTCCAAAATCTAAAATAACAAAATTTTTATTTTTTTTAGAAATACTAATTGCATTAGCTAATCTATCAGAACCAACTTGCTTATAGTTCACGTCTATTTTTAACATTGACCTTAAATTTAATTCTTTTAATTCATGACATTTAATTGATGTTTTTTTTTTAAAATATTTTTTTAATTCTTTAAAAGTTGTTGGAACGACACTACAAAATAATATTTTTTCTAATTTAGAAAAATCAAATTTGTTAAAATATCTATTTAAAATATGATTTTTTTTTCCTAAAGATGGTATCAAAATTTTCTTTATGATCTTATCATTTTTAACCAAACAAATTTTTGTTTCTGTATTTCCAATATCACCTAATATTATCATTTAGCAGGCCTTATAATACTTTGATAAAAATTTCTCAAAAGTTATTTTTAACTCTTTTACAAATTTTTTTTTATTTATCTTTTGATTAGTAATTTTAAACAAATTGGTAGCAGGATAATTTACTATATTAGGGTTTTTAATTAAATTAAGCCCTATTCCAACAATTAAAAATACTTTATTAGATTTTTCAATTTTTTCTTGTAAAATTCCACAAATTTTTTTTTTATCTATTAATAAATCGTTAGGTGATTTAAATGTAATTTTTTTCTTATAGTATTTTGAAATAACTTCTTTAACCAGCAAACAATGCTTTTTTGTTAAAGAATTTAAGGACAAATTAATATTCTCTAATTTATAAAAAAAGGATAAAAATATATTTCCTTTATAAGAAATCCATTTTCTACCATATTGACCTTTTCCTTTTGATTGAGCCTCTGAAACAATCATGCCAAATTCGTTATTTAATGACTTTATTAATCTTATTGCAGTAAGATTGGTGCTTTTAACTTTTTTGAAATTAAATTGCTTTAATTTCATTGAATTATATTAATTCTTGAAACTACTTCAATTAATTGACTTGGAAATATAAAATATATCAAAATTAATAATGTAGAAGCTACTAGAGAGAATTTTAACCAAATACTGTGATCTGTGTCATATTTTTCTTTTTCTTTATCAAAATACATTATTTTTATTAATCTTAAGTAATAAAATGCTGCAACTACAGTAGATAATAAACCAACTACGGCTAAAAAATACATTGATTGTTCTATAACTGATTTAAAAACATAAAATTTAGCAAAAAAACCAGCTAGAGGAGGAATTCCAGCTAATGAAAAAAGAATAATTAATAAAGATAAAGATAACATTGGATGATTTTTTGATAATCCAGATAAATCATCTATATTTTCATAATACTCATCGTTGCGTTTCATCATCAATAGACATGAAAAAAGTCCAAGATTCATTAATATATAAATTGTTATATAGATTACCGAACTTTGTATTCCATCATTAGTTCCAGTTGCTAATCCCGCCAAGGCATAACCAACATGCCCTATTGAGCTATATGCTACTAATCTTTTTAAATTAGTTTGTCCTATCGCTGCAACAGCTCCAAAAAGCATAGAAGCGATTGATAAAAAAACTAAAATCATTTGCCACTGTTCAATCAAATTTAAAAAAGGAACATACAAAAATCTTATAAAAACAGATAAGGCTGCTATTTTTGGAACCATAGTGAAAAATAATGTTACTGAAGTTGGTGATCCTTCATAAACATCAGGTGCCCACATATGAAATGGAACAGCAGAAATTTTAAATGCTAAGCCCACTAATATAAAAACAATACCAAACGTTAAAGCATATTCATTTGAATTTAATTGAGTAGCAATTACATCAAAATTAGTTGAACCTGTAAAACCATATATCAATGAGCATCCATATAATAATAAACCTGAAGATAAAGCGCTTAAAACAAAGTATTTTAATCCAGCTTCTGAAGATTTAATATCATCTCTGTTGAAAGTTGCTAAAACATATAAAGCTAACGATTGTAATTCAAGACCCATATAAAATACTATTAGATCATTTGAACTTATCATTATCATCATACCTAAAACTGAGCTTAAAATTAAAATAGGATATTCAATTTTAAAAATCTTAAACGTTTTAAGATAGGTTGAAGAAATTATTAAAACTAAGAAAGCAGCTAATAAAGTCATAATTTTCATAAATGATGATAAATAATCAATTATCACACTATTATTAAATAACTTTTCCCCGCTAATGCTTATTGTTTCATTAAATGTGATTACAGCAGTAATTAATAAAATAATTAGAGAGATATTTTGAACAAGTTTAGAACTATTTTTTTTAAATACACCTAATATTAATAAAAACATTATAGATAATGACAAAAAAATTTCAGGAAATACTAATTGTAAATTTTCCATTAAAATTTACTCACAAGTTTATAATTATACATTTCAATTAAATCTGAAATTGATACTTCAATTGTATTTATTAAAGGATCTGGATAAAAACCAAAAAATAAAATAGGTATACCTAAACAAGATAAAATAAATAATTCTGATTTATTTAAATCTATCATTCGTTTTAAATCATTGTTTATTAATTTTCCAAAGACTACTCTTTTATATAACCATAGCATATATGCAGCACCTATAATTACACCCAAGCTTGCTATAACAGCTACTAAAAAATTATCTTTAAAAGCTGCCATTAAAATTAAAAATTCACCAACAAAACCACTTGTACCAGGTAGTCCTAAAGCTGCTAAAGTAAATAACATAAACAATACTGAATATTTAGGAATTATACTTACAATTCCTCCATAAGTGTTAATCAATCTTGAATGCATTCTATCATAAACAACACCAACACATAAGAAAAGTGCTGCTGCAACAAGTCCATGACTTATCATCTGAATAATACTTCCTTCAATACCTTGTTGCTGAAGTGTAAAAATTCCTAAAGTAACAAATCCCATATGTGCTACAGATGAATAGGCAATTAATTTTTTCATATCTTCCTGCATTAAAGCAATAAAAGAAGTAAAAATTATTGCGATAACACTTAACGCATAAATTAAAGGTGTAAAAAATTCTGAAGCATCAGGGAATAAGCCTAAAGAAAATCTTATAAAACCATAGCCGGCCATTTTTAATAAAATTGCTGCTAGTAAAACTGACCCTGCAGTAGGTGCTTCTACATGAGCGTCAGGTAACCATGTATGAACTGGCCACATGGGTGTTTTTACTGCAAATGAACTAAAAAAAGCTAACCATAAAAGATTTTGATATTTGACATCTATTCCTATTTTATAAAGCTCAACTACATCAGTTGTTCCTGTTATCCAGTATATTGAAATTATTGCAACTAGCATTAATACAGATCCTAATAAAGTGTATAAAAAGAATTTAAATGCAGAGTATACTCTCCTTGCTCCACCCCAAATCCCTATAATTAAAAACATTGGAATTAAACCAGCTTCAAAAAATAAATAAAATATGACAAGATCTAAAGAACAAAAAACACCAATCATAAAAGATTCCATAATTAGTACAGCTATAAGAAATTCACTTAATCTATTCTTGATAGAATTATTAATTGATAAAATACAAAGAGGTGTAATAAATGTTGTTAATAAAATAAATAGAATTGAAATTCCATCAACACCTACTTTATAATTAATAAAATTTTTAATCCAAACCCTCTCTTCAACAAACTGAAATTCAGAAGTTGTATGATCAAATAATACCCATAAATATATGGATAAAAAAAAATTTACAAAAGAAGTAAATAAGGCAACGTATTTTACTGTATTATTACTTTTTTCACTGCTTCTAGTAAAAAATAAAAAAAAAGCACCAATAGTCGGAAGTAAAATTAAAGATGAAAGAATAGGGAAATTCATTATTTAACGATCAAAAAGGTTAATAAAGCAGAAAATCCAAGGAGCATTACAAATGCATATTGATAAATAAATCCGCTTTGAAATTTATTGGCTTTAAGTGAAAATTTTTTAATCATCGCTGAAATACCATCTGGACCAAATCCATCAATTATTTTCAAATCAAAAAACTTCCACAAAAATAATCCTATATTTTTTGAGGGTCTGACAAATAAAACATCATAAAGTTCATCAAAATACCATTTGTTTAATAAAAAATTGTATAAAGGTTTATTTATGGTAGCTATTTGATCAGGTAATTTTTTATTCTTAATAAACAAATAATAAGCTATTGGAATTGATAAAATTACTAAAGTTGGAGTTAAAATTAAAAACCAAAATGGTGGATGATCTTTGCTTAAAGGTTCCAAAAATAAAATTGAGTCTTTCCAAAAATTACTTGCTGTCTCATGACCAATAAATAATTCTTTAAAAACAAAACCAGCAAATATTGCTCCAATCGAAAGAAAAATTAATGGCACTAACATTACAAGAGGAGATTCATGTGTTTCTTCTATTTTGATATTTTTATTATTATATTCACCATGAAAAGTTTTGAACATAAGCCTCCAAGAATATATTGAAGTAAGAAAAGCTGTAAAAATACCAATACCAGCAGCATAAAAACCAGTTGTATTTCCTCTTAAATACGCAAACTCTATGATGGCATCTTTAGAATAAAAACCTGACAAAAAAGGAAATCCGGTTAAAGCTAAAGTTCCTACAATCATTAATGCGTAGGTGTAAGGAAGTTTTTTCCATACACCGCCCATATTATTTATGTTTTGTTCGTCTTTAAAGGCGTGAATAACTGATCCAGATCCTAAAAAAAGTAATGCTTTAAAAAAGGCATGAGTAAATAAATGAAACATTGCAACATTATAAGCACCTACTCCGGTTGCAAAAAACATGTAACCTAATTGACTACAAGTTGAGTAGGCAATTATTTTCTTTATATCATTTTGTACTAAAGCTACAGAAGCAGCAAAAACAGCTGTACTCATCCCTACTATAGTAATGATGTTTAATGCTAATTCTGAGTACTCATAAATTGGTGAACATCTTACAACTAAGAAAACACCTGCAGTTACCATAGTGGCTGCATGAATCAAAGCTGAGACTGGTGTTGGGCCTTCCATCGCATCTGGCAACCAAGTGTGTAATAAAATTTGTGCAGATTTACCCATTGCTCCAATAAATAAAAGTATACAAATTAAATTTATTGCATTTACTTTAATACCTAAAAAAACTAATTCTTTATCTGTAATTGAAGGGATTTGCTCAAAAACTTCAGAATAATTAACTGTTCCAAATAAATAAAAAATTAAAAATATCCCTAAAGCAAAACCAAAATCACCAACTCTATTTACTATAAATGCTTTTATTGCAGCAGCATTAGCTGTTTCTTTTTTAAACCAAAAACCTATTAAAAAATAAGAACAAAGACCAACCCCCTCCCAACCAAAGAATAATTGAATAAAGTTGTCAGAAGTAACCAACATCAACATTGCAAAAGTGAACAATGATAAATAAGCCATAAATCTAGGCTTGTGTGGGTCATGAGACATATATCCAATAGAATAAATATGAACTAGTGCAGAAACTGATGTTACAACAACCAGCATTACTGCTGATAAAGAGTCAATTTTCATAGACCAATTTACATCTAAAGAACCGGAATTAATCCAAGTAGCAATAATTATATTATCTTGATATTGATTAACTATTACCTCATATAAAACTAGTCCGGAAAGAATTGCTGATATTGAAACTAGCAAACTTGTAACAATTTCAGAATTTCTATCTCCTATGAATTTTCCAAAGAAACCTGAAATTATCGAAGCTATTAAAGGTAACGCAATAATTGATATTTCCATTTTATCCTTTTAATCTATCTATTTCTTCAACACGTATTGTTCCAGAATTTCTATAGTAAACCACAATTATTGCTAAACCTATTGCTGCTTCAGCTGCAGCAACTGTTAAAATAAACAATGTAAATACTTGACCAGATAAATCACCTAAATAAATTGAAAATGATACCAAATTAATATTAACTGCTAACAATATTAGTTCTATACTCATTAAAATTACAATAATGTTCTTTCGATTCAAAAAAATTCCAATTATTCCAATACTAAAAATAACAGCACCTAGAGTTAAATAATGTCCTAAACCTATATCAATCATCTATTCTTACTCCTTTATTAGAAGCAACCTCTATTACATCTACACCCTCTGATCTTTCTCTAGAAATTTGCTTTAAATAACTTTGTTTTTTTACTCCCTCTCTTTGTCTGAATGTGAGTACAATTGCTCCTATCATAGCAATAAGTAAAACCATTCCACTAATTTGAAATATATGAATGTAATCAGTATAAAGAATTTGTCCTAAAGAATGTGTGTTGGTAACTTCATTTGAACTTATATTACCAGTTTTAAATAAATCAGGTTTATATTTCCATCCACCAATAACAATTATTAATTCAAAAAAGATAATTATACTTATTAATAATCCCACTGGTATATGTCCTGAATTTTCTTTTGATATAAACCATTGATTTTTTTGCTGGGCAACATTCAACATCATTACAACAAATAAAAATAATACTGCTACTGCACCAACATAGACGATTAACATAATCATGCCTAAAAATTCTGCACCAATCATAATAAAAAGACAGGATATGCTTATGAAATCTAAAATCAGAAAGAAGACTGAATGGACTGTATTTTTAGAAACTGTTACCATTATAGCTGAGATAACTGCAATAATCGAAAATACATAAAAGAATATTGCATGCGCTATCATAAAATTATCTATAAGGATTATCGCTTTTAATATTTGCGGCTAAAATATTTTCCCATCTGTCACCATTATCAAGAAGTTTTTCTTTTGTATAATAAAGTTCCTCTCTTGTTTGAGTTGAAAATTCAAAATTAGGACCTTGAACTATTGCATCAACTGGACAAGATTCTTCGCATAAACCACAATAAATACATTTCATCATATCAATATCGTATCTAGTTGTTTTTCGACTTCCATCTGATCTTTCGGCTGACTCTATTGTAATTGCTTGAGCAGGACATACTGCTTCACATAATTTACATGCAATACATCTTTCTTCACCATTTGGATATCTTCTTAAAGCATGTTCGCCTCTATATCTTGGGCTAATTTTTCCCTTTTCAAATGGATAATTAATAGTTTTTTTTGATTTAAAAAGTTCCTTGATAGCAATGAAAAGACCTCCTATGAAGTCTGTCATTAATATAGTTTTGAAGAATCTTGTAATTTTCATTTAAATTGTTGGTAAAAGGTTAAAATAAAAAAGATAACTCGCTGTTAAGACAACGTAAGTTAAAGATAATGGTAAAAATATTTTCCAACCTAATCTCATTAGTTGATCATACCTATATCTTGGAACAATCGCTTTAACTAATGCAAAAAGAATAAATAATAATAAAATTTTTAAAATTAACCAAATAGCACCAGGTATTAAATTAAAGGGATAAAGATCAATTGGTGATAACCACCCACCTAAAAAAAGTATTGAACCAAGGGCACACATTAATAAAATATTTGCATATTCTCCTAACCAAAACATAGCGTACATCATTCCTGAATATTCTGTTTGATATCCTGCTACTAATTCAGCTTCTGCTTCAGGTAAGTCAAAAGGTGGTCTGTTTGTTTCAGCTAATGCAGATATAAAAAAAATTACAAACATTGGAAATAATGGTATTACAAACCACATATCTTTTTGGGCAATTACAATATCATTTAAATTTAATGATCCTACACACAACAAAACGTTAATAATAATTATACCAATCGAAACTTCGTAAGATACCATTTGTGCAGCGGATCTGATTGCACCTAAAAATGGATATTTTGAATTTGATGCCCATCCACCCATAATTATTCCATAAACACCTAATGATGAGACAGCAAAAATATACAATATACCAACATTTATATCCGCTAACACTTGATCAACACCAAAAGGAATTACTGCCCAGGCAATTAAGGCTAAGGTCATCGTTATAATTGGCGCAAGTATAAAAATTACTTTATTCGAACTTGCAGGGATAATTATTTCTTTAAAAATATATTTAAGTGCATCAGCTAAAGATTGTAATAATCCAAATGGACCAACAACATTTGGGCCTTGTCTTTTTTGAACAAATGCCCAGACCCTACGATCCAACCAAACAATCATTGCAACAGAAACTAAAACAGGAACAAGTAAAAACAAAATTTTATATGTTTCTTGAAAAATAATGTTTATGTATTCCATTTGCTAACCTTCTGTGCCAGTTTTTTTCAATTCTATTTTAGAGTTGTTACATTCAACCATAGTTTTTGATGAACGGGCTATAACATTAGAAAAATAATAATCTTTAAATTTTACCATTAGGTTTTCATTCTCAAAACTATCCTGACTTATTTCATTCTTTAAATCTGATTTTTTTTGTTCTTTTTTTAATTTTAAATAATTAAACATACTGCTTTGAAGTTCTTCTTTATCGTTAAAAAGTTTCCTATTATTCATCACTTCAGCAAGATCATTTATTACTTGCCAATCTTCTTTTGCATCACCTGGGGGATAAGAGGCTTTATAAGCTTTTTGGATTTTTCCCTCTAAATTAGTGTAATGACTAGACTGTTCAGTAAAAGCTGCACCTGGCAAAATTATATCTGCAATTTCTGCTCCTTTGTCTCCATGACTCCCTTGATAAATTATAAATTCATTTTTCTTTTTAAAACTTAAATTATCTTGTCCAAGTAAATAAACTATTTCAAATTTATTTTCATATAAGTCATCTAATAATTTATTATTTTCATCAATTATATCTAAATCAAGACTACCAACAGTTGATGCATCTGCTGATAGTATGTTTATCGGATTCCAATTATCTGATAATTTATTATTATTAGATAGAAATTCTTTAAATGAATTAAATAAATATTTTGCAGATTTAATATTTAAAAAAGACTCACCAAAAATAATCATTGGTTTTTTTGCATCAATAATTAATTTTGAAATATAATTTTTATTTTCAATAATATCCTTAATAGTTTGAGTTTTTCCATCTAAGCTTTCATAGTCATATGTTAAATCCCCAACATTATTTAATGAAATTATTTTTATATTATTATTTACGTAAGTTTTTCGGATTCTTGCGTTAATCATTGTTGCTTCGTACCTTGGATTTGTCCCAATCAATAAAATTAAGTCAGACTCTTCAATTCCATTTATAGTCGAGTTAAATAGATAATTTTCTCTTACCGCACTGTTGATAAAATTTTTTACAACTCTAGACTCATACTTGTTTGTATTAATTGTTCTCTCAAAAAATTCCTTAAAAATAAAACTTGCTTCCATATTTGTAAGATCTCCTACTAATCCACAAATTTTTTCTTTATTCGTATTTTCTATTTTGGATTTGATAATTTTATAAACTTCTTCCCAAGAAGCTTTTTCAAATTTATTATTATATTTAATATAAGGTGTATCTAATCTTTGATTTAATAATCCATCGCAAGCATACCTGGTTTTATCTGAAATCCATTCTTCATTTATATCTTCATTAATGATTGGCAAAATTCTTTTTACCTCCCAGTCATAAGTGTCTACTCTTATATTTGATCCAACAGCATCCATGACATCAATTGTTTCAGTTTTTTTAAGTTCCCAAGGTCTTGCTTCAAAAACATAAGGTTTTGAAGTCAATGCTCCAACAGGACATAAATCAATAACATTGCCTGATAATTCTGATTGAACTGATTGTTCCAAGTAAGTGGTTATTTGCATGTCCTCACCTCTTCCGATTGCACCCAACTCTGGTACTCCAGCGATCTCAGTTGCAAATCTCACACATCTTGTACAATGAATACATCTTGTCATTTGAGTTTTTATTAAAGGACCCATATTCTTATCAGGAACATATCTTTTATTTTCCTTAAACCTTGATTTATCAATACCATAAAACATAGATTGATCCTGGAGATCACATTCTCCCCCTTGGTCACAGACAGGACAATCTAAAGGATGATTTGCTAATAAAAATTCCATAACACCTTTTCTAGATTTTTCTATTTTTGGAGTATTTGTTTTTATAACCATTCCATCTGCTGCTGGCATTGCACAAGATGCTATTGGTTTAGGAGATTTTTCCATTTCAACTAAACACATTCTACAATTACCAGCTATAGATAATTTTTCATGATAACAAAATCTTGGAATTTCAGCTCCTGCTTTTTCACAAGCTTGAAGAACAGTTAAACCTTCCTCTACTTCAACGTCAATATCATTTACTTTTAATTTAAGCATTTTTATCCAATAAGTGTTGATCTACAAGATAAGGAATATTTTTATTTTCTTTTATAATTGGATCAAATTTATTTCTTCTCTTAATCTCATCTTTAAAATGTCTTAATAAGCCTTGAACTGGCCAAGAAGATCCTTCTCCAAAAGCACAAATGGTATGGCCCTCAATTTGTTTTGTTACATCTCCTAACATATCTATTTCCTCTTTTGAAGCCTCTCCTTTTGACATTCTTTCAAGCATTCTCCACATCCATCCTGATCCTTCCCTGCATGGAGTACACTGACCACAACTTTCATGTTTGTAAAATCTTGCAATTCTAGCCATGCATTTAATTATGTCCTGATCTTTATTAATTACAACTACTCCTGCTGTTCCTAATCCACTTTTTTCAGCTACCAAAGAATCAAAATCCATTGTTAATGTTTCACATTTTTCTTTAGGTATTAAAGGCATTGATGATCCACCTGGTATAACTGCTTGTAAATTGTCCCATCCACCTATTACACCACCAGCATGAACTTCAATTAATTCTTTTAAAGGAATATTCATTTCCTCTTCAACATTACATGGGTTATTTACATTTCCAGATATACAAAAAATTTTTGTACCAGTATTTTTTTCTCTACCCAATGATGCAAACCATTTACCACCTCTTCTAAGAATCGTTGGAACTACAGCTATAGTTTCTACGTTATTAATTATTGTAGGGCATCCATAAAGCCCTATTAACGCTGGAAAGGGAGGTTTCAATCTTGGTTGTCCTTTTTTGCCTTCTATACTTTCTAATAAAGCCGTTTCTTCACCACAAATATAAGCTCCTGCACCATAATGAATATAAATATCTAAATCCCAACCAGTACCAGCTGCATTTTTACCAATGAGTTTCTTTTCATATGCTTCATTAATCGCAGCTTGAAGTTTTTGACCATCTATAAAGTATTCACCTCTTATATATATATAACAAACATGTGCTTGGACTGCATAAGCTGTAATTAAACAACCCTCAATCAATTTGTGTGGTTCAAATCTTAATATATCTCTATCCTTACATGTTCCAGGTTCTGACTCGTCACCATTTATCACTAAATAATGTGGTCTAGATCCAACTTCTTTAGGTGCAAAAGACCATTTTAAACCAGTGGGAAAACCAGCACCACCTCTACCTCTAAGTTGTGAGTCTTTAATTTCATTAATAATCCAATCTCTACCTTTGCTAGTCAGTTCTTTAGTATTCATCCAATCGCCTCTTTTTTGAGATGAAGCTAAATCTGATCCCAAATCATTATATAAATTTTGAAAAATTCTATCTTTATCTTGGAGCATTTTTTAAATCCAAAAGTGTTTTTCTATTATTTTCTGGTTCGTTATTTACACGTCCTCTATAAGAACCCGGTCTTGGTTTTTCACCTTTTAAAATTTTATCTAAAATTTCTAAAGTTTTTTCTTTATCTAAATCCTCATAATAATCATCATTTATTTGCATCATAGGTGCATTAACACAAGCTCCTAAACATTCAACTTCCATCCATGAACAACTTTTATCACCAGATAACTCATTTTCATTTTCAGAAATTTTTTCTTTACACGCTTCAACTAATTTATTCGCACCTCTAATCATGCATGGAGTTGTAGTACAAACTTGAACGAAATATTTTCCAACAGGTGATAAATTGTACATGCTATAAAAAGTAGCAACTTCATAAACTTTTATGTAAGGCATGTTTAAAAGTTTTGCGATATATTTCATTGCTGCTAAAGGTATCCAATTATTATTTTGTCTTTGAGCGATGTAAAGTAGAGCCATTACTGCGCTTTGTTGTTTATCTTGCGGATAATTAGAAATAATTTTATTTGCCGCTTCCAATGAAGTAGAATTAAACTCAAAATCATTTGGTTGGTCTTTTGCTGGTTTTCTTAAACTCATCTGTCAACCTCTCCAAAAACTATATCTAGAGATCCAAGGACAGCCGGAACATCTGCTAACATATGGCCTTTAATTAGATAGTCCATTGATTGTAAATGTGAAAAGCCTGGTGCTCTGATTTTACACTTATATGGTTTACTTGATCCATCTGAAATCAAGTAAACTCCAAATTCACCCTTTGGAGCTTCAACTGATGTATATATTTCATCTTTTGGAACTCTATATCCTTCAGTAAATAGTTTAAAATGATGAATTAGTGCTTCCATTGATTGTTTAATTTCTTTTTTAGGTGGTGGTGTTATTTTTCCATCTAAACTTTTTATTGGACCTTTTTCCATTTTTTTCAAACATTGCTTAATTATAGAAACACTTTCTTTCATCTCCTCAATTCTACATAAGTACCTATCATAACAATCCCCATTTTTTCCAACTGGTATTTTAAATTCTAATTGTTCATAACAATCATAGGGTTGAGATTTTCTTAAATCCCAAGGAACACCTGACCCTCTAATCATCACACCAGAAAAAGAATAATTTAATGCGTCTTCTTTCGATACGATACCAATATCAACATTTCTTTGTTTAAATATTCTATTATCAGTCAATAAATTTTCCAAATCATTGATAATTTTTGGGAAACTTTCACAAAACTTCAAAATATCTTCCTCTAATCCAGCAGGTAAATCCTGATGGACTCCTCCAGCTCTAAAATAATTAGCATGTAATCTTGAACCTGATGCTCTTTCATAAAAAGTCATTAAAGTTTCTCTTTCTTCAAAACCCCAAAGAGAGGGTGTTAAAGCACCAACGTCTAGAGCTTGTGTGGTCACATTTAAAATATGACTTAAGATTCTTCCAATTTCACAAAACATGACTCTTATATATTGAGCACGTATTGGAACCTCTATGTTAAGAATCTTCTCAATAGCTAATGCAAAAGCATGTTCTTGATTCATCGGTGCTACATAATCTAATCTATCGAAATAAGGAACTGCCTGCATATAAGTTTTATTTTCTATGAGTTTTTCTGTTCCACGATGAAGTAAACCAATATGTGGATCAGCTTTTTCAACTACTTCTCCATCTAATTCTAATATAAGTCTCAATACTCCATGTGCAGCAGGATGTTGTGGACCAAAATTTAAATTCAAATTTTTAATTTTTTTTGTCATTATTTTCAGTTTGATCTTTTATGTATTTTGTTCCTTCCCAGGGGCTTTCATAATCAAAATTTCTATAATTTTGTTCTAATTTGACTGGTTCACTAATCACTTTTTTTTGAGCTTCGTTGTATCTAACCTCTGAATGACCCGTTAAAGGAAAATCTTTTCTTAGCGGGTGGCCTTCAAAACCATAATCGGTTAAAATTCTACGTAGATCGGGGTGGTCTTTAAAGTTTACACCATACATATCAAAAACCTCTCTCTCCATCCAATTTGCAGCAGGAAAAATAGAGGTTAAGGAGCTAATTAGTTCATTTTCATTAATAAAATAACTTAAAATAATTCTTTGATTGAATTCATGACTTAAAAATAAATAAATAATCTTAAATCTTTTTATTTGTTCTGGGTAATCTACAACAGTGATGTCTATAAGTTGTCTAAATTTAGTGCTATTATTTGTTTTTAAAAATAAAGTTACATCTACCAAATCATCTTTTTCAATTTCAATAAATAATTGGTTATGTTTAATTTCAGTTTTTTTAATCTTTGTGGTTAATTCTGAATTAATTTTTTTTTCTAAATCAATTAAATTTATCATTTATCTAGTTAAAGAGCCTTTGTCTCTTATTTTTTTTTGTAATTGCATTATTCCGTATAAAAGTGCCTCTGCAGATGGAGGACATCCTGGAACATAAACGTCTACAGGAACAATTCTATCACAACCCCTCACAACAGAATATGAATAATGATAATAGCCTCCACCGTTAGCGCAACTTCCCATTGATATCACGTACCTTGGTTCAGGCATTTGATCATAAACTTTTCTTAAAGCTGGTGCCATTTTATTTGTTAATGTTCCTGCAACAATCATTACATCTGATTGTCTAGGTGAGCCTCTTGGGGCTGCACCAAATCTTTCCAAATCATATCTTGGCATTGCTGTTTGCATCATTTCAACTGCACAACAAGCTAAACCAAATGTCATCCAATGCAAAGAACCTGATCTTGACCAATTGATTAAATTATCTAGTGAAGTTGTAATAAAACCTTTTTCACTAAAATCTTTAGCTAATAATTTAAATTCATCAGGAACTTGATCTAATTTATTATTCATTTAAAAAATTTTTATTCCCAGTCTAATGCACCCTTTTTCCATTCATAAATAAATCCAATTGTAAGTATGAATAAGAAAATCATCATTGAGGTAAAACCTAAAATTCCAATATTTCCTAAGGAAATTGCCCATGGAAATAAAAACGCTATCTCAAGATCAAAAATTATAAAAAGTATTGCAACCAAATAAAATCGAACATCAAATTCCATTCTCGAGTCTTGAAACGGTTCAAATCCACACTCATAAGCTGATAATTTTTCTGGATCAGGATTTTTGGGAGATAGGATAAAATTAATTACAATAAATGCACAACTCAAACCTAATGCAATAATTAGGAACAATATTATTGGTAAATAATCTTTTAAAAATACCGCACTCATGGGGGAATATATATCATTTTTTAAAGCTAGATGAAGTGGTGTTAGGTCACATTATTCAAAATATACAGCTTATTTGATAATGATTATTACTATTAACTTGTAAAGTGGCGGGAGTGAAGGGACTCGAACCCTCGACCTATCGCGTGACAGGCGATCGCTCTAACCAACTGAGCTACACCCCCACTTATGATTCATTTTGGTGGGCAGTAAAGGACTCGAACCTTTGACCCCCTCGGTGTAAACGAGATGCTCTACCAACTGAGCTAACCGCCCAAAATGATGTTTACTAATACATCAAGGTTCCAAAAATGTAAATTAATTATTATTGAATACTTGCTTGAGATTTATCGTCTTTTTTAGACATATCAACTTCAACCCATTCTATTTTTTTTAGTTCTTTTGTTAAAGCAATTTTTAAAACTTCATCAGCATATTCAACTGGTGTTATCTTTATTTCATCAATAATTTTTTTTGGCATATCAACTAAATCTTTTTCATTTTCTTTTGGAATTAAAACTTCTTTTATACCAGCTCTATGTGCTGCAATTAATTTTTCTTTTAAACCTCCAATTGGTAGTACCTGACCAGTTAAAGTAACTTCGCCAGTCATTGCTACATCTTTTTTTACTGGAATATTTGTAATTGAAGAAACTATAGATGTAACCATTCCTATGCCTGCTGAAGGTCCATCTTTAGGAGTCGCTCCCTCGGGCACATGAATATGAAAATCTTTTTTTTCAAACAATGGTGGTATAATTCCGTATTCTAAACATTTAGATCTAACAAATGATTTTGCAGCTTTTACAGATTCCTGCATTACATCACCAAGTTTTCCTGTTATTTGCATTCTACCTTTTCCTGGCATTGTTGCAGTTTCTATTTTTAATATCTCACCACCATATTCGGTCCAAGCTAAACCAGTAACTATGCCAATTCTATCTTCGGTCTCTAATTCTCCTGATTTAAATTTTGGAACGCCTAAGAAATCTGATAAATTTTCTTTATTAATTTTAACTTCTAATTCTTCTCCTGAAACAACTTTTTTCACAACTTTTCTTGCTACCTTTGAAATTTCTCTTTCTAAATTTCTAACACCTGACTCTTTAGTATAACTTCTTATTATTTCTTGAATGATGTTATGTTCCAAATTCATTTCTTTTTCTTTAACACCATTATCTTTTATTTGTTTAGGAAGTAAGTATTTGTTAGCAATATTTACTTTTTCATCTTCTGTATATCCGGCTAATCTTATAACTTCCATTCTATCTAGTAATGGTGGAAGTATATTTAAAGTATTAGCAGTTGTTACAAACATTACATCAGACAAATCATAGTCAACTTCAAGATAATGATCGTTAAAAGTCGTATTTTGTTCTGGATCTAAGGCCTCAAGCAAAGCTGAAGATGGATCACCCCTGTAATCATTTCCTATTTTATCAATCTCATCTAATAAAATTAATGGATTTTTAGTTCCAGCTTTTTTCATCATTTGAATTATTTTACCTGGCAAAGATCCAATATAAGTTCTTCTATGACCTCTTATTTCCGCCTCATCTCTCATTCCACCAACTGACATTCTTACAAATTCTCTATTTGTTGCTTTTGCTATTGATTTTCCTAAAGATGTTTTTCCTACTCCTGGTGGTCCTACTAAACATAAAATGGGTCCTTTAATTTTTTCCATTCTTTTTTGAACTGCTAGAAATTCAATTATTCGTTCTTTAACTTTTTCTAATCCAAAATGGTCTTTATCTAAAATTTCTAAAGCTTTTTTTAAGTCTATATCTACCTCACTTTTTTTGTGCCATGGTAGTTCTGTCATCCAATCTAAATAATTTCTTACAACTGTAGCTTCTGCTGACATTGGGCTCATATTTTTTAGTTTTTTAAGCTCCTGTAAACATTTTTTTTCTACATCTTTGGGCATTTTAGCTTTTAAAATAGCTTTATTTAAACTTGTGCTCTCATCTTTCCCATCTTCTATTTCTCCTAATTCTTTTTGAATAGCTTTCAATTGTTCGTTTAAATAATATTCTCTTTGAGTTTTTTCCATTTGTGTTTTTACTCTTCCTCTAATTCTTTTTTCTACTCCTATAATACTCGTTTCATTTTCCATTATTTTTATTATTGCGTTTAATCTTTTTTTGACATCAGCGGTCTCAAAAATTTGTTGTTTTTCAGAAATTGTTGCGTTTATATGCGAAGCGATATTATCTGCGATTTGAGATGGATCTTTTAATTGTTTAATAGAATTAAGCGTTTCACTTGAAATCTTTTTATTAATTGAAGTAAGTTTTTCTAATCTTCTTAAAGCAGTAACTGCTAATGGGTATAAATCCTCATCTTTATTAATAACGTCTTTTAATGGTGTGTAATCACAAATAATAAATTTATCATTATCCTTAAAATCTAAAATTTTAACTCTTTTTGTTCCCTCAACTAAAACTTTTACTGTTCCGTCTGGTAATTTAAGAAGTTGTAAAATATTACCTTCGCAGCCATACATGAAAACATCCGTTTTTTTTGGATCATCTATTTCAGAATTTTTTTGGGTGACTAAAATTATTTTTTTATCTTTTTTCATCACCTCATTTAAAGCTGAGATTGATTTATCTCTACCTACAAACAACGGTATCACCATGCTTGGAAATACAACAATGTCTCTTAATGGTAATAGAGGTAATGAGATTTTGACATCCATATGTAGAATATGGAGATTAAAATAGATATTGCAATACCTTTTTCATATTTATTAAGGATATTAAGCCGCTGATGTTTTATCTGTTTTAGATTTGTTCTCTGCCTTAGAATGTACAATAATCGGTTGAGATTGACCTTTTGCTGATGATCCATCAACTATCACCTCTTCAATATTGTCCTTGCTTGGTAAATCATACATAGTTTTTAGAAGTATATTTTCTAATATTGATCTTAATCCTCTAGCTCCAGTTTTTTTTCTAATTGCTTTAAGAGCTATTTCTTTCAATGCATTATCTTTAAAAGTAAGTTTCGCTCCATCAAGTTTAAATAGTTCTTTATACTGTTTTACTAATGAATTTTTTGGTTCTAAAAGAATCTTTATCAAAGATTTTTCATCTAAATCCTCTAGTGTTGCAATCATTGGCAATCTTCCAATAAATTCTGGGATTAATCCATATTTTAATAAATCTTCAGGTTCTAAACCTTTCATCCACTCTCCAGTTTTTTTGTCTTGTGTATTTTTTACATCTGCACCAAAACCTATTGAAGTTCCTTTGTCTCGTTGAGAAATAATCTTATCTAGACCTGCAAACGCACCTCCACAAATAAATAAAATATTTGTTGTATCTACTTGTAAAAATTCTTGTTGAGGGTGCTTTCTACCTCCTTGAGGTGGAACGCTAGCTATTGTTCCTTCCATTATTTTTAATAACGCTTGTTGTACACCTTCACCAGATACATCTCTTGTAATAGATGGGTTCTCTGATTTTCTACTAATTTTATCGACTTCATCAATATAAACTATTCCTCTTTGAGCTTTTTCAACATTATAGTCTGCGGCTTGTAATAATTTTAAAATTATATTTTCAACATCCTCTCCAACGTAACCAGCCTCAGTGAGAGTTGTGGCATCGGCCATGGTAAATGGTACATCTAAAATTCTTGCAAGAGTTTGTGCTAATAGTGTTTTTCCACAACCTGTTGGTCCTACTAAAAGAATATTTGATTTTGCAAGTTCAACATTTTTATTTGTTTTATTCTCATAATTTAATCTTTTGTAGTGATTATGAACAGCGACTGATAAAACTTTTTTTGCATGTTCTTGGCCTATTACATAATCATCTAACACAGAGCAAATTTCTTTTGGGGAAGGTAAACCATCTTGATGTTTTACAAAAGTATCTTTGCCTTCTTCTTTTATTATGTCCATACATAGTTCAACACATTCATCACATATAAAAACTGTTGGACCTGCAATTAATTTTCTTACCTCGTGTTGGCTCTTTCCACAAAAAGAACAGTAAAGAATATTTTTGTTATTTGTGCTCATAAAAATTTAAACGAATCAATAAAATTACTTTATTATAAGTGAGTCATACTAATCAAGTTTGGAATATAGATTTATCAATATATAGTATTTTATGTTCTCTTATCTACTACGTCGTCAATTAAACCAAAAGATTTTGCTGTATCTGCAGTCATAAAATTATCTCTTTCTAATGCTATTTTAATTTCATCAACAGATTTTCCTGTATGTTTAGAATAAATCTCATTAAGTCTTTTTTTTAGTGATAAAACTTCATTGGCATGAATTTCAATATCAGTAGCTTGACCTTGAAATCCAGCAGATGGTTGATGAACCATTATTCTTGAATTTGGTAATGAAAATCTTTTTCCTTTGGTGCCAGCTGATAATAAAAATGAGCCCATTGATGCAGCTTGACCGATACATAAAGTTGAAACATCGGGTTTAATATATTGCATAGTATCATAAATACCTAAGCCAGATGTAACTAAACCACCAGGGCTATTTATATATAAATAAATTTCTTTTTTTGGATCCTCTGCTTCTAAAAATAATAACTGAGCTGTAACAAGAGATGCAACATTGTCATTAATTTGACCTGTCAAAAAGATAATTCTTTCTTTTAATAATCTAGAATAAATATCATAAGCACGTTCACCTCGACTTGATTGTTCAACAACCATTGGCACTAAATTGCTCATGTGTTCAGATAATTTATTAGTCATAAAGTTGATTCGTTCTACTTATACAACTTGAGATTACTTTTTGCTAACTTTTTTTGATTTTTTCTTAACTGTTTTTGTTTTTGTAGATTTAGTGACCTCTTTTTTAGGGCTTGTCTTTTTAGTATCTGTTCTTTTTGCTACTACTTTATTAGTTTCTTTTTTTAAGTCTGCTTGTTGATTTTGCGCTTCTTTGAGTATTTTTTCAGCTTCATCTTTAGTAATTTCTTTTTTAGTAGACTTACATTTCTGTTTTATCGAATTTAAAATCTTTTCTTCATAAACAGTTCCTCTTAAACTAGCTAATGCATTTTGATTTTTCTTATAAAAATCCATAACCATTTTTTCTTGACCCGGCATCATTTGTATTTGTTTTTGTACTTCAGCTTGCAACTCTTGCTCTGTAACCTTTATTTGATTCTGTTCACCAAACTCATTCAGGATTAAACCAACTTTAATTCTTTTTTTAGCTATTTCCTCAAAATTTTTTCTACTTTTTTTTGCATCTTCTTCTGACATTCCTTGAGAAAGAACACTTATCTCTTCCTCAAGTAAATTGTTTGGAATTTCCTCTACTTTAAATTTTTCAATTTCTTTTAAAATTTGATTTTTAGTCAAACGATCTAGAGAATTTTTATATTCATCATTAATTTGTTTTGTGATTAATGTTTTCAAATCATTTAAATCTTTCGCTCCTAAATTTTTTGCAAATTGATCATCAATTTTAACTTCATCTGGATTCTTTACTGCTGATATTAAGCATTTAAATTTTGCTTTTTTGTTTATAAATTCTTTTTCAGGAAAGTTTTCAGGTAAAACTGCTTCTACAATTTTTTCATCACCTTTTTTTACTCCAATTAATTGTTTATCAAATCCTTTTAAAAATAAATCTTTACCAAGTGTTAATTGTGTATTTTTTCCCTCTCCACCTTTAAAAGATTTTTCATCAACAGTTGCATTATAATCAAAAACAACAAGATCTCCCTCTTTTGCTTTGACGTTATCTGCAGCTTCTTTAAAGCTTGGTTGATTTTTTGCAATTTCTTTTAATCTTTTATCAGTTTCTGTTTGATCTATTTTGACTGTGTATTCATTAAACTTAATATTTTCAATAGACTTTAACTCAACTTTAGGAAGCTCTGTTACAGACAATACATATTCTAAATCTTTATCTTCACCATAAATTTTAAGATCTAACTTAGGTTGCCCAGCTGGTTTAATTTTATTTTCCTGTAATGCTTTTGTTGAAGTTTCTTTTAGAACCTTATCTAAAACTTCTCCAAAAATTGCTTTGCCAAACTGTCTTTTTAAAACTTCTCTTGGTACCTTTCCTGGTCTAAAGCCTTTAAGATTGACGGTGCCTTTAATCTCTTCATATTTTTCATCCATGTAATTATTCATTGTCTTCTTGTCGACAAACACTTTTACATCTTTATTTAAACCTTTTTTATTTTCTACTGTAACTTTCATAATTAAATATAATGGTGGGCGAAAAGAGAGTCGAACTCTTATGACCGAAGTCGTACGCTCCTAAGGCGTATGCGTCTACCAGTTCCGCCATTCGCCCCACAAATTCTAGAGGTTTATATATGATTGAAACTATTTGTCCAACGACATTTGTTGTAAAATATATTATTTTTCCTTTATAATATTTGTATGATTATTTCTCCATGCATAAGTATTTGTAAAACCGATCCAAGCACTGGGTATTGTTATGGTTGTGGAAGAAATAATGAGGAAAAAAAAATCTGGAAACTTGAGGATACAACTGATGATTGGAAAAAAGAAAATATTGAAATTATCAAAAAAAGACTAACAGGGTGGCAATTAGAAAGCTTCGAAGAGTCGTATACATATAAAATTGAAAATGGTATTTCTTTATTTAAAAAAAATTTAAAAAATGAGTAAAACTTCAATTGTTATAATAATTTATATTATAGGACTTATATTTGGTGCCTTAGTTCTTAAAATTTGGAGTGCAGATACCAATATTTTAAAAGGTCTTTTAGGTTTAGGTTGGACAGCACTTCTTTTAATAGGAATATTTTTTGTAGAGAAAAATGAAAAAAATTAGATATTTTATCTTTATTTTTTTTATAATCTTACCTTTTCAAAGTTTAAAATCAGAAATAATTATCATGAGTGCTTGTGATGATAAACAAGACGAATATTTAAAAAATGAATACATTCTTAATTTAAACGAATTAATAATGACAAGAAATTACGTTTACAAAGAAAAAACATACCAAAAATATAGATTAACAGACTTAAGTGTAAAAAAATCTAACACTTATGTTAGAAATATATACGAGGAAAATGGAAAAATTTTAACACATAAACATGGTTATCCTCAATTTTATACTCAAATTTTGTTTGAAAAAGGAAAACAGGAAATATACATCAAAACTGTTTTAAATGATGAAGAAGGTATTTCAAAAATCTCTACTTGTAAAAAAATTGAAAAATTTGATAAAGAAAGTTAATTTTTTTGCTTATTCTTCACAAAATTTCTCTTTTTAGTTCCAAATCTACTCTTAGTAATATTACTCCTATGTTTAGCGTAGGCTTGTTTTTGCGCTTGTTTCATTGCTCTTTTTGAAGACATTATGTTTTAATAATTTATTTCTATGCTTCCTATCATATTAAAATTTTTGTCAGAAACAACTATTTCACCTGATGAAGGAGCATAATTTAAAACTTTAGATATTAAGACATAATGGGTAATTAAAATTAAATTTTTATCACTTTTAAATTTATTAACATAATTTTTTAACTTCTTAATTTGCTTATCTTCATTTTTGGCATATTTTGAGCTGTAAAAAGAATTTAAAAAACTGTTTGTGGAAAAATCTTTAAATGCAATTTCTGCCGTTTCTTTACATCTGCACCATTCACTTGATAAAACTTTTTCTATTTTAATTTTATTTTTTTTGAAAAATTCACCAATATATTTTGCTTGATCTCTCCCTTCTTTGTTCAAATTTCTTTGTGTAGAACAATCGTTTAAATTGAAATTATCAGGATCTCCGCCTCCAGGTGCATATGCATGTCTAATAAATATTAATTTTTCACCTTCCTCCAATTGATTTAATAAATTTTTATTTAAATCTGCTTTTATAGGTGTAGTTAAAGATATAAATATTATTATTAAAAATTTAAAAATTTTCATTTATGAATATTAAATTAGATAATTTAAACAAAACAATAATTAATTGTAAAAAATGTCCTAGACTTGTAAAATTTATTAAAAAAATCAGTATTCAAAAAAGAAAGCAGAATATTAATGAAATTTATTGGGGTAAACCTGTTCCAGGATTTGGAAATTTAGAATCAAAATTAGCCATTATTGGTCTAGCACCTGCTGCACATGGAGGTACAAGAACTGGAAGAGCTTTTACTGGAGATAAATCAGGAGATTTTTTATTCAAATGCTTACATGAAGTTGGAATTTCAAATTCTCCAATTTCAAAAAGTATAAATGATAATTTAAAATTAGAATCTACTTACATAACCAATATTTTAAAATGTGTGCCTCCAGAAGATAAGCCACTTAGTAATGAAATTTTAAATTGTTCAAACTTTTTTGACGAAGAAATATTAAGTTTAAAAAAACTTAAAGTTATAGTTACATTGGGTAAGGTTGCTTTTGATAATTGCACTAAGCTATATAAACAAAAATTTAATATAAAAAATAGATTCATTTTTAAGCATGGCAAAACACAATTATTACCAAATGGTTTAATAATATTATCAAGTTATCATCCAAGTCCTAGAAATGTGAATACGAAACTTATTACTAATAAGATGATGGTAAATTTATTTAAAAAAGCAAAAAAACTAGCTAAGTTTTAATAGTATCACAAAAATAAGGTTTAAATTTTGAGTAAATTTCATCTGGAATTTTTACTGGCTTGCTATCTTTATTTACAAAAACTAAGTGAACTTGAGCTTCAACAATAATATCTTCACCTTTTGTAATTATTTGATTCATAAAAAAAGAAGTTTTGCTTATTGATTTAACAAAAGATCTTATTTTTAATTCGTCTTCTAAATAAGCTGATTTTTTATATTCAATATTACAAGATTTAACAATTATTAAAGAATTAAATTGATCTTTAATTTTTTTATTACTAAAGCCAATTGAGAATAATGACTCAGTTCTAGCTCTTTCTAAAAATTTAAGATAATTAGCATAGTAAACTACACCTCCAGAATCTGTATCCTCATAATAAACTTTTAATTTATAGAAAAAGTTTTCATGCATAAAATAATTATACCAAAAAACTATATATTTTAATTAAAAAGTTATATCTATTTTAAACTTAATTGATTCAATAACATTGTGCTAATTGTTCCTTTTATAAAGCTATTAAAAGCCAAAGAAACTCTTTCATCATCGGTAACATTTGTTTTTACTGAATGCATTAAAGTTGATGGAAATAAAATTAAATCACCTTTTCTAACTAATACTTCTAAATTATTGTAATCTTTTGTTTTGTTATCTCTAGAGATATCGATTCTTGGACGATGTGGACTATACAATGTTATGCTATCCTTATTAATAGTTTTTAAGTATAAAACTCCACTGATAACACTATTAGCATGAGAATGAGTGTGATGATGTTCGCTCTTGTTTGTTTTTGTTATCCATGACTCTGTTAAATATAATTCATTATCTTTTGAAATTGGACTAATTACTTTTCTTAAATAAAAATTGAGATTTTCTAATATAAATTTTTTAATATTCTTTAACTCTAACTCATCCAAAATATTATTATTTGTTGTGAAAGAATTTGATATAGCTTTTTTAACGCTTTTTTTATGTTTTGAAAAACAATTTAATTCATCCTCTGTAAAATCTCTTCCAATATTATTCATAGTAATATTTATAGGAAAAATTGGAATAATTTTACTTTCTGACATATCTATGAATTTTATTATATTTCCATTTATCAATAAAAGTAAGTATATAAACATTTAAATGAATATTTTTGTAATTTGGTTAGTTCTAGTAATTGCATGGAATTTTGGCTATCCAAGCGCAAGTCCAATTGAAGATGTTTTTGTTGCGGTTATTTTAGCTTTATTCAACCTTTTTTTAAAAAAATACTTAAAATTATAATTAATTTTCTGAAAAATATATATTCTGATAATAAGCTATTGCTTTCATTTTTGAATTATCTGTATCAGACATTATGGCCAATCCATCTAGTTCATTTACATCTAGATCATGAAACTTTTTAAAATCCTCTTTTACATTAGCTTTAACGGTAACCCATTCATTAATATTTTTTTTAGTGCTAGCTAAAACATTATCTATTGATTTTTTTGTATAAGGACTTGGGGAATTAAAGCCAATTTCATTATTACTTGAAAATACATAATTTATAGCCCTATTTGAAAGTGGTGTAGCACCTGTTTTTTTGACAGCAAATACCCTAGCAGCAAAATCATGTCCTTTTTTTGTATTTTCTTTTATTCCTGGTAAATCTTTCTCTATTTTCCATGTAATATTAATATAAGGAGTCTTGTTTAAATCAATTTTCACCTCCTTACCCAAGCCGGAAGCAGCATTATCAGCAACTGCTTTTAAAAAATTTCCATTTTCATTTAATCCAACTGTATAAATGGTATTATTGTCAGCCCCTCTGACTTTTCGAACATCTAGTTCAGAAAGCTCTTTTTCAGTAAAATCAAAAATTTTAATCTCATTTGCATGGCTAGAGCCAACAATGATAAGAGTGCCAATAATGATTTTCAAAATAAATATCATTTTATAAATTTTTCAAAAAAAAATGTTAATACATTATTTTGACAAAATTTAAACATCCAAAAATCAACTTTTATGTCTAAATAATATTTATGAAGACAATTTCCATTTTTATCCTATTAATTTACTGGTCAATCATGATTTTCGCACCTGTTATGTCCAAGGATGTAAAATTAGGAAGAGCGAAGATTAATCAAACAAAAATGGCAGAGCAAAAACCTCAGAGTTAATAGGTAGAACGACCACCGCTTATATCAAAAACTGCAGCTGTAGAAAAAGTATTTTCCTCAGATGAAAGCCAGCAAACTAATGATGTAAATTCTTCTACTTCAAGAAACCTGCCTCTTGGGACTTTTGATAGCATCCTTTGTACATGTTCCTTAGTCATTTGATTTAAAATTCGTGTTTTTGCACCCGCAGGAGTTACAGCATTTACAGCAATATTTTTATCAGCTAATTCTTTACCCAATGATTTTGTAAGTCCTATTGCTCCTGCTTTTCCAACGCTATATGCACTAGCATTTGCATTACCATCTTTTCCTGCTACTGAAGCAACATTTACAATTCTACCATAATTATTCTTAATCATATTGGGTACTATTGCTCTACAACAATTAAAAGTTCCCATTAAATTTATATCCACAACTTTTCTCCACATTTCAATATCATATTCCCATAGAGTTGCTGTTGGACCAGTAATACCAGCATTATTAATTAATATATCAATATTTGAATTCTTAGTTATTTCATTCACACATTTTTCTACTTCTTTAAAATTCGACACATCAATAATATTAGAGCTTAAATTTGGGTTATTTAATTCTTTTGATGATTTTTCAATCATTTCAGGATCGATATCCCAAATTATTACTTTTGCTCCTGAATTTAAAAACCTTTTTGCAATATCCAAACCAAAACCTTGTGCACCACCTGTAATTACAGCAGTTTTATTATTAAAATTAAATGAAATTTTATCCATTAAGTTATTTCTTCGCTAAAAGATAGTATGCTAGTGAGGATGCAAATGCTCCAATTATCCAAGAGTAAGATTGTAAAAACATTAGATTAAAATTCCAGATAGTTGAAGCAGAAAAAATAAATCCGATTACTAACGAATAAATACCTTTGATATGCCATCCACCAGAGAAATGATAAGCTCCATCATTTTCTAAAGAATGAATATCTTTGTTAATTAAATTTCCTTTATTGATTAAATAATAATCTGTTATCATAACGCCAAATATGGGTCCAAATAAAGCTGCAACAGAGTCTACAAATGCTAAAATTCCAATTTGACTCAAAAAAGTTAGCCAAAAAATACCCACCACAAATCCAAATATTCCAATTATAATAATTGAACTTTTAAATGATAAGGATGAAGGAAGAAAGTTTATTAACGAGTATTGAGAAGGAATAACATTAGCAATCAAATTTGTTGATGCTGAAGCAATTATAATAAAAAATAAAGCTAAAATAGTTATAAACAAATCATCAAATTTTCCAATTATATCTGTTGGGTTAGTAAATATCTTATCTAAATTTTCAGGATTTTGTTTGAGGAATGCATCAGAGCCAATAACAATAAATAAAGCAAAAAATGAAAAAATAAGTAAGTTTAAAATTAAACTTAAATTTCCTTTTTTTAATTCTTTTTCATTTTTTACGTATCTTGAAAAGTCACCAAAGTTTAAAATCACAATTGAAAAATAAGCAAAAAAAGTTCCTGTAACAGTAATTAGAGGAAGAAAATTATTTTTATCAATAAAACCATTAAAATTCAAAGAATTCAAAAATGAATTAGTTACAAATTTTACATCAGTTAATAAAATGCAAAAAAAGAAAATAATCATACCCAAATAAACACTAAAAGCTGAAAATTTAATTAATTTTTTGTTAAAATTCATTCCCTGGCTAAATAAAATTATTTGAATAATCATAGCCATCGACATTGAAATCCAATCGACAATGTCTAATCCAATTAAAAAAACTAAAAATATCTCTTGTTGTAAAATTGTTTTGTCGTAAGAAAATATTGCAATTCTAATTAAATATCCTAATGCTTTAGATAGAAAATATGTTTGAATTCCAAACATAAAAATACCCACAAAAGATCTAAGGAAACCAAAATATTTAGCACCTCTAACACCTAAAGATGATCTTAATAATACTACAAAAGGAAGACCAAACTTTTGAGACGGTTTTCCAATAAGATTTGAAAAAAAATAAACTAAAATTGAAGCAAGAATTGTACCAAAAAATACTACAAAAGTATTTAGGTCATAAACCAAATATAAAGAAGCAATAAGAGAAAAACCGATTACACTTTGAATATTAATACCCCAAAAACAAAATAAATCTGTCCAATTCCAAGTTTTATTACTTGGATTTACTGTTACTAAATCCCAATTGATAAGTGTTTTTTTTAATTTTTGTTGACTCACCTAAACAATATAAAACTTTAATTTTCTACTGTCCATATAAGAGAGTTGGTAACCAAAGAGCAATCTTGGGAAAAATTATAATCAAAATTAAACCAAAAACTTGAAGAACCATAAACTGCATCATTCCATAATAAATATCCTTAAGATCCCATTCTGGTACCACGCCTTTTAAAAAATAAGCAGAAAGTGCTACTGGAGGTGAAAGCCAGGCGGTTTGGAGATTGACTGCTACCAATATTGCAAACCAAGTCAAATTAAATCCTAATGCCTCTACTAGAGGTAAAATGATTGGAACAATAATCATTACAATTGGAACCCATTCAAGTGGCCATCCAAGTAAAAAAATCATAACCATAATCATTGCAAGGATTAAATATTTATTCATTTCTAATCCTAACAGGAATTCTGTTAATAAAGTGGGTGTACCTAATCTTGCAAAAACAGCACCAAAAAAATTAGAGGCTGCTACTAAAACCATTATCAGGGCAGTTATTTCCAAAGTTTTTACTAAAGCTTCCTGTAATTTAGGAAGAGTTAATTTTTTATAAGCTAATGAAAGAAGTAGAGCTCCCATTGCACCACAACCCGCTGCTTCTGTTGGAGTTGCAAAACCAAATAAGATACTTCCTAATGCGGCAAACACTAAAGCCGCCGGAGGAACCAAACCTAAGAAAAATTCTATCCAAACATCTTTCATGCTAGCAGCTCTCATATCCTCAGGTATCACTGGTCCAAGTTTAGGATTTATCATACATCTAATTGTAGTGTAACCTGCGTATAGACTTGCAAGAAGAATTCCAGGTAAAATAGCTGCAGCAAATAAATCTATTACAGGAATTTCCATTATAGGTCCCATCACAACTAACATTATACTTGGTGGAATTAATATTCCTAAAGTTCCACCAGCTGTAATAGTTCCTGCTGCAAGCCTAACATCATAACCTGATCTATTCATAGATTTTGCTGCCATAATTCCAAGAATTGTTACTGAGGCTCCAACGATACCAGTTGCTGCTGCAAATATTACAGAAACAAATAAAACTGCGTAATAGAGAGAACCTTTTACTTTTGCTAACATCATTTGAAAAGCTGAAAATAATCTTTCCATAAGTCCAGCTTGTTCCATCATTATCCCCATAAAAACAAAGAGTGGTACGGCGGCAAGTGTTTGTTCTGTCATAACCATAGAAAATTGGAGAGTCATTAAATAGAAAACTAATTTCCCAAATCCCAAATAACCAAATACAAAGCCTAAAAAAATTAAAGTAAATGAAATTGGAAAACCTACAAAGATCGCAAAAAGCATTACACCGACAAGAATAAAACCTAAAATTGCTGGATCTATAAACTCAGCTATCATTTAGTTTCTCCAGGCCACTTACCTTTTTTAGCTGCCCAATAACTTTTGAATAATTCAGAGACACCTTGAATAAGTAAAAATATTATACCAATAAGTAAGCAGGTTTTTATTGGCCACATATAAGGCATCCATGTGGTATCCATGCCTCTCTCGCCTCTTTGAATTGACTCTCCAACAAATCCTATTGTCATATAAAGAAAAACAATAAGACCTGGAAAATAAAATAATAAATATAACCAAAAATCTATCAGACCTTGGTTCTTAATTTTAAAATTTCTATATAAAAAATCCGCTCTTATATGAACTCCTCTAGAAAGAGCATAACCTGCACCCAACATAAAAAGTGCTCCATATAAAAAACGACTTATATCATAAGCCCAAATTGTTGGTGCTAAAAATAATTTTCTTGCAAGAACTTCATAGGTCATTGCAAAGATTAATGGCATTAATATCCAACAAACAATATTACCAATCCACTTACTAAATTTATCAATATTTATAATAGATTTTGCCATCCATATTGGCATATCGTCAGGCATTTTTCCCGAACCACCTCGCCTTTCGGCAATCATTTCATCTGATATATCTAATTTACCTGGTTCGTCTGCCATAAAATTTTAGTTAAAAAAATTAGAGCGGACTTTTAAGTCCGCTCTAATAAATCAATATTAATTACTGATTACTTTAATGTTGCTGCGTGAGCCATTCCTAGCTTCGCATTAGACATTTGAGCACCACTCCAGAATGGAACAGCAATATCAGCAAATTCTTTCATCGAATTATAAACTTCGTTAAAGAATTTATTTTCTTTAGCATTCTTATTTAAAGAAGCTTTTGCTGCAGCCATATATTCTGTGAAATAATCTGAAGGAGTGTCTTCAAGAATTACTCCATGTTTAGTAGTTAACTCTTGTAAAGCTTTTCCGTTCTCATAGATTCTGTAACTTAAAGATTTAGCTAATGAAGCATTAGCAGCAACTTCAAGAGATTTCTTCTCATGATCACTCATAGCATTATAAGTTTTTCCAGTAATATAAAAGTCAGCATTTACCACTACTTGGTGTAAACCTTGTAAATAATAGTGCTTTAATACTTTTTGGAAACCAAATGTTAAATCTGGTTTTGGACAACACCATTCAGCAGCATCAATAGTTCCTGCTTCAAGAGCTGGTAGAATATCCCCACCACCCATTGCAACAGATGCTATGCCGATGTCTTTATAAGTTTGTCCTGGAATTCCTGGAGGTGTTCTGAATTTATATTTTCTAAAGTCAGCCATATCTTTAATTGGTTTTGGAAACCATCCTAAAGCCTCTGGTCCAACTGGTTGAATCATAAATCCTTTAATATCTCTTCCCATTTCTTTCCAAAGTCGGTCGTATAACTCTTTACCACCACCATATTGAAACCATGATAAGAAAGCGATATTATCAATACCTACACCACCACCAGCTACTGGCGAACCAAATAACATAGCTGCAGGGTGATCTCCTGACCAATAGTGAGTCCATGCGAATCCACAATCAATCAGACCTTTGTCAACAGCGTCTAAAGTTTCTTTAACACCAACAACAGCTCCAGCTGGTAGAATTTCAAACTTAAGAGATCCACCTGTTAAAGTTGTTACAGTATCAGTAAAATCTTTTAACATTTTTACTTCATCTGCTTTAGTGTTAAGCACTGTCTGACATTTAAGTGTTTTTGCTGCATTAGCACTTGATGTAAATCCAAGTACCATTACAAAAGCAAACAACATTGAAATGATTTTTTTCATTATTAATCCTCTCTATAGTTAATTATAATGGTGAGCATACAATCAGAAAAATAAAGCTGGCACAAGTGACAATTGGTAAATATGAGTGTAAAAGCTTTAATAATATTAATTAAAAAAAGATTCAACTATCAATGGAAAATTTTGATTATATCATAATTGGCGCCGGTTCTGCAGGGTGTGTACTTGCAAATAGATTGTCAAAAAATTCTTCTAATAAAGTTTTATTAATTGAGGCTGGTGGCAAAGATAATTATCCATGGATACATATTCC